>NZ_JALKIK010000045.1:0-35437 GCF_023050955.1 Anaerobiospirillum sp. NML120511 | reverse complement strand
CCCCCCTGCCGCCCCCTGCCCCACGCAGGTTGCGCGCCTGTCGCACGGCTGCAGCACACAGGTTGCGCGCAGGCTGTGCTGCTGCCGCGCCCTTTGCTGGTCATGGCATAGTCCGTAAGCGCAAATTGCAACCCTCAGTACCGCTCGCCTGTGCTTATATCAGGCATAAAAAAACCCCGAACCGCTCAGATTCAGGGCTTTTTTGAATGACAAGGGCAGGACTCATTGAGCGCAAGTGCGCTCATACAGATCTGCCTTGCCTGTGGAGGTGACAGGTACTGCCACCTTGCACTCTTAAACTTTAAGCAAGGGATGCTGGCGGTCTGTCAGCTCTGGACTGCTATTCGTCCTTGAAAAGCATGCCGGTCTTAACCTGCTCTACTACGTCAAATGGTACCAGAGCCTCAAGGCAGGCAAGACCAAACTCGATGGACAGAGCAGGGCCCTTGCCGGTTACCAGCTTGTATTCTTTGTCGATGCAGGTATTGGTGTTGGTGTAGTGCTTGATGCTGTCACAGCAGCCAGGGTAGCCGGTAGCTCTGGCTTCACCTACCAGATCATGCTTTGCAAGCACAAAGCCTGGGGCAGCACAGATAGCGCCGATGTAACGGCCGGCAGCCTTCTGCTCCTTGAGCATGGTGATAAGAGGAGCACAGTCGGCGCAGTTCTTGGAGCCGTCCAGACCGCCTGGGATAACGATCATGTCGTAGACGTCATTGCACTCGGAGATGTGCTTGTCACAGACTATTTTCATGCCGTGTGACAGGGTGACTTCACGTGAGCCGTCTGCAGTAATTGCGGCACGGGTAACCTTTACACCACCGCGATCCAGAATAGAAGCGACACTGGTAGCCTCCATGTCTTCGGAGCCATTAGCAAAAGCAATTAAAGCGCTAACCATTATTAAAAACCTCGTAGTTTTGTCAGAACAAAAGCCTGATGATAGTCATGGAGTGACATTGTGAATCTGTGCATATAAAAACGCAAAAACTCCGTGCTTTTTCTCTGATCCAGCTAGCAAAAACAGTACTTACAGGCGATAAATTCAGGCTCCGTGCCCCACAGGTGTGCTCCCAAAAGGCACACTGTTTACTTCGTGGCCCTGCCCAGGCTGCGCTACAGCAGCACGCCCAGGCGGCACCACGGCAGCGCGCCCCTTGCATGGCGCAAAGCGCCCTGCACGGATCCAGGCTGACTGACGGTCCATTTCCTGATGCCGGAAACACAAAGGCCGCCCTGATGACAGGACGGCCTTTGTGCCATGGTGCTGCAAGGCAGCACCTGATTATGCCTGGCGCGGCTAGAGGTTTAACTCCTGGGCCGGCTTGACCCTTGAGGCGCGCAGCGCTGGATAAAGTGAAGCTGCCAGACTCATCAGCACTGATGAGGCCAGAACAAAGGCCGCATCCCACACTGACAGCTGACATGGAATGAAGTTGATGAAATAGACATCCTGATTGAGCAGGTCAAAGCCAAACCAGTCACGGAATGACTGGGTAAATGGAGTGAGCACCAGCGAGAGCAGCAGGCCGGGAATAAACCCTATAAGAGCTCCCTGGCCACCAGAGATCATGCCCATGATGGAGAAGGTACGCACAATATGACGCGGCTTCATGCCCATGGTCAGCAGGATGGCAATTTCACGGCGCTTTTCAGCAACCATCAGCAGAAGATTGGACACGATATTAAAACAGGCCACTGCCAGTACCAGGAACATGGCTATGTACATGATCTGACGTACCATTTGAATATCGTGATAGAGCTTGCCCTGGGAGCCCATCCAGGTTACCAGGAAAGCACTCTCTCTGATGCGGCCATTGGTAGCATTGAAAACAATGGTATTGGTCTGCTGATAGTCAACTGTCTTAATGTGAATGGAGTTGGGACCTGCAAGTCCTGTCATCTCCTTAAGATCAGCAAAGTTCATCAGTGCCACCGAGCTGTCCATCTGACCGCCGATGTGAATAATACCGGCAATCAGCACCTTGTGCTTGTCCGGATTTTTCAGCGTGCGGCTGACTGAAGCATCAGCTCCAGTATCGCTGTTATCAAGAGTGACCACGGCGACCACATCACCAGG
Source organism: Anaerobiospirillum sp. NML120511 (assembly GCF_023050955.1). Lineage (NCBI taxonomy): Bacteria > Pseudomonadati > Pseudomonadota > Gammaproteobacteria > Aeromonadales > Succinivibrionaceae > Anaerobiospirillum > Anaerobiospirillum sp. NML120511. The sequence continues at coordinate 33,357 of NZ_JALKIK010000045.1, read as the reverse complement.
ACCTGCTCCCAGCTTGCGGGCAATACCGGCACCAATAATCATGCGGGGCAGACGCTGCTCCTCAGCATCGGGCATGGCAGTAAGAAACCTGCCTGACCCCAGGGTATCACCATAGGCCTCAGATCCTGCAGCGGCAGCACGTTGCTGAGCAATTGCATTTACCGCAGCATCATCAAGAGCCTGACTGCCCGCGCTGTCCCCGCCAGCAGCATCTGCAGATGCAGCAGCCGCCTGCCCGGTGGCGCCGCCAGCTGCGGCGCTGTCAGCTGCGGCGCTGTCAGCACCTTCGGCTGAAAGAGCAGTGGCCAGCAGACCTTCATCCCTGGGAGCTACCGGCAGGGCACAGCTGTCCTTAAGCTCAGGGAAGCGATTGCGGTCCAAACACTCAAGGCCGATGTTGATAAAGCGGGCAATATCGATAACCTTGCTTTCTCTAACCGGATCGATACCTGCAATTACCAGCGGTGCAAAGGCGCGGTTGGCTGAAATAATGGCTTTTTGCTCAATGGCCTGAGAGGTGGCCACAATGCCCTTATCTTCAAGGAGCAGCCTTTCAATTTCAGCGGCATTTTCAAAACTGGAGCGTGAGCTGTTGAGCTGAGCAGAAGGGATGATTGAGAGCACACGGTTCTCAAGCTCATACTCAAAGCCATTCATTACCGACAGACCGATAATGGCGGCAAACACACCAATGGCTATGCCACAGGTAGAAGCAAAGGAAATAAAGCGGGTAAGGCCTGCCTTGCGTCTTGAGCGGACAAAACGCAGTGCCATCTTAAACCCTAAATTATCTGCCACTTGAACCTCCGGCCATCCTGGCCATGTCTTACTGCCTGTTATTTAGCGACTGTCAGTCATTGTTACGGTCAAAAATCACAGCCTTGCATTCCTGCTGAGCAGCCCCGGCCCCCTTATCAGCCCTGTCAGCTGCGCTGTCAGCGCCGCAGCCTGCAGCGTCACTGCCAGCGGCTGCGGCGCCACTGCCGGCCTCTTCGCGGCTTTCGCGTCGGGCGTCAGCCTGCTCACGCAGACGTGAACCTGTTGCATTGGATTCTTCCTGAGGAATGCGGTAACTGCCTACAGTGGTGCTGAATGCTGCGGCCTGAGAAGACTGTGGGCTCTCTGAATCATGGCGCGCAAGTTCAGCTGCACTGGCGCTGTCAGCACTCTGTGCATCTGCTGTGGCACCTGCTACTGCAGCCGTACCTGTACCTGCACTTTCAGTGCTGTCTGCCATACCTGATGCTGAGGCGCCGGCTGCTGCCGGGCTGGTGGAGATATTGTGCAGACGCTGCATGACCATGTCCTTGTAAGAGGTATGCAGATCAAGCTTATGACTGTCGAGCATGATGCTCTCTTCAGCTCTGAAGGTACCGCGTTCGATAATGCCACTGGTCATTTCAAAAACATTGTCGCAACGGGCAGCCAGTGAGGTGTCATGAGTAACCATGACCACGGCTGCTGACTCATCACGCACCAGCTCACGGAAGAGATCAAAAACCATGGCGGCATTGGTCTCATCAAGATTTCCTGTAGGCTCGTCAGCCAGAATCAGCTCAGGGGAGTAGGCAAGAGCACGGGCAATGGCCACACGCTGGCGCTCACCACCTGACATCTCCGCTGGCAGCTTGCCACCCTTGTCAGCAAGACCTACGCGCTCAAGCAGATAATCGGCTCTGCTGGCGGCCAGCTGGCGGGCAATGCCGTCAATGAGCAGCGGCATCATGATGTTTTCACGTGCTGTAAAGTCACCCAGCAGATGATGGAACTGGTAGACAAAGCCCAGATGACGGTTGCGGAAAACAGCCTTGTCGCGGGCTGAAAGACTGATGATATCAGTATCGTAAAAGACGATTTCGCCCTTATCAGGTGAGTCCAGAGTGCCCAGAATATGAAGCAGGGTGCTCTTGCCTGAACCTGACTTGCCCACAATGGCAGTCATTTTGGAGGCTTCAATATCGAGGTCAACACCCTTTAACACAGGAGTTCTGATGGCACCTTCACTGTAGGCATGCTCGATACCACGACCCTTGAGTAAAATTTTATGCATCACTATTTCCTGAAAAAAACTCAGAACACCAAATCATGACCTGAGGGTCAGTTCCCCGTTCCGCCAGCACGGCATGCCTGGCGCCAGGGCCGGCACTGCCATGGCAGGCCGCACCGGCTGGCACCGCGCACAGCGCGCTGCGCATCATTGAGTCTCTGGCGGCGTCCTGGCCCTAGGATGAAGTCAGGGCGCGGGCCGGGTCAGAGCGGCTTGCGTACATGGCCGGATAAATGGTGCACAGCAAGGAGACGCCCAGGCACAGGGCTACGATAATGGAGATATTGCCCGCATCAATGTAAACCGGCAGACGCTCGGACATAATGCTGATACCAATGACATTGAGCATATCCTGGGCATTAAGAGCCAGAGGTATGCCCAGCGCCAGACCGGCAATGGAGCCCACAATACTTGCAGACATGCCGACCAGCAGGAATACGGCCAGCAGGCGGCCATTGCTCATGCCCAGAGTTTTGAGAATGGCAATCTCACTTACACGGGAGCTGACCACCATGGTCAGGGAAGACAGAATGTTAAAGGCTGCAACCAGCACAATAAGACAGAGCATGATGGACATGGAAATTCGCTCAAGACCTACGGCCTTGAAGAAGTCGCCATAGCGGCTGCGCCAGTCTGTGTACTGATACTTGCCGTCCAGCTGGGAGGTCACGGCCTCAACCATGAAAGGATCACGCAGGAACAGACGGTAGTAATTCTCCTCGCCTTTAACGCGGAAGAACTTTCTGACATCGTCATAATGACCAATGACAATAGGAGACTGGGACTTGTCCAGAGAGTTGATAATATCCACCACAGAGAAATTGCGCTGTACCGGAGTCAGACCAAAAGGGGTATAGCGGGCATTGCGGGTGCTGATAAGACGGACCTTGCTGTTATCCACAAGATCCAGATTGAGCTCCAGTACGGTGCTGTAGTTGACGGCCAGCTGATAGCGGCCAGGGACAAATTCATACTGGGATCCGTAGTGATAGCCTGCCCTGTCGGTTTCAGGCATTTTGATACGGTACTGAAGATGATCAATATCATCGTGGGAGGAGGCGGCGCGGCGCGAGCTCAGACCTATTTCACCTGCATAGCCGTGGCTGATGTACAGAGAGTCTGTACGCTCACCCTGAAGGGTTACCATGGAAATGTTGCTGCCGTGCTGGAGCATGGCCTCGCCTTCAATAAAAGGGACCAGAGCATTAACGCCCCTGATATTGAGCAGATAGGGAATGTCACTGCTGTTGGCTCTGACCACCACATGAGGACAGTCACCAAGTATGCTTTCCTTGAGACGTTCCTGCAGGCCCTGCATGATGGAGCTGACCACTACCAGTGCACATACACCAATGGCTATGCCCAGAGTAGCAAGGGCAGCAACAAAGGTGGCAAAGCGCTGCTTCTTCGATCCTCTGATATAGCGCAGAGCGATGAAAAGCACTGAGTTGTTCAGCATAAACTCTATATCCTGTTAATTGCTCTGACCACAGACCGGCAGTGGCATGATGCTGTAATTACCAGACAGCTGATGACAGTACAGCATATGAGGACTTGCAGTCATATGCTGTCGTTACAAACATTAAATGAACAAAAAATAAAAACGGCTGTCTCACGGTCAGCCCATCCCTGCCAGTCATGCATCAGGCACTGCATCCGCCCCGCCCAGCCAGGCACGGCATAAGCCACGGCTTCCGCCCCGCCCAGCCAGTCTCGGCATAAGGCACGCAATCCGCCACGCCCAGCCAGTCACGGCATCAGTCCGGCACAGGGCAGGGAATCAGCCCCGGGGCAGAGTTAATACAGACGCATTAGCCACAGATATGCTCCTGCAGATTGCATAGGGCAGAAATGGCGAACGTAAGAAACTTATTATTCTATATCGACTGAGGCCGGTGCAGAACTTAAAGTCCGGATTTTTTTCAGCTTTGCTTACTTCCAGGTACAAAATCGGCAAGAGCCTGGACAAATTCCGGATCCTGATGATTGCAAAAGACACTGTTGCGGGTATCAAGCGACTGAATCAGCCCCATTTCTGATCGGGTAAGCTCAAAATCAAAGATATTGATGTTTTCTTCCATGCGGTTGAGGTGACTGGACTTGGGAATGGCAATAATGCCGCTCTGAATTAAAAAACGCAAAGCCACCTGAGCCACACTTTTGTCATGACGTGCTCCTATTTTGGAAAGCACAGGATTGGCAAAGAAGTTGTTCATGCCCTCGGCAAATGGGCCCCATGATTCAAGCTGTACCTTAAAGCGGTCCAGATAGGGACGCAGGGCGGTCTGCTGCTGAAAGACATGAGTTTCCATCTGATTGATCTGCGGTTTGACGTCCACAAAGTTGCACAGATCAACAAGGCGGTCAGCATAGAAGTTAGAGACGCCTATGGCGCGGCATTTACCCTGCTTGAGCGCCTTTTCAAGAGCTCTCCAGGTGCCGTAATAATCACCAAAAGGCTGGTGAATGAGCATAAGGTCGATGTAGTCGGTGCCAAGGCGGCGCAGGCTGTCCTCAAGAGAGAGCATGGCCTTTTGCTCTCCGCTGTTGGAGACCCATATTTTGGAGGTCAGAAAGATCTCATCACGGGGCACTTCAGAGGCCTTTACAGCTTTTCCTACCGACTCTTCATTGTTGTAGGCCTGGGCAGTATCAATCAGACGGTAGCCAACAGAAAGGGCATTGAGCACAACCTGCTCACATTCATTCTCATCGTGAAGCTGAAAAACACCAAAGCCCAGGGCCGGCATTTTAACGTTGTTGTTAAGAACGATGTTATGCATTGTTTCTCCCCGTTACTCATTACCCGTTGACCAAAAAAAAACAATCTCAGCCCGCCTCATCACGGCATCACCACAAATGCAGCTGATGTGCCGCAACAGGTGGCAGCTCCCCGGCCGGGCTGGTGCCCGAGGCGGCTGCACACACATGCACAGCGACCTCTGGCCACATGGCACACAGCCGCATTGACCACTGGCCGTGCGGCACAGATCCTGAGTCATGAATTTATTGACTGAGTTGATAACCTGCTGCGTTTATCTGAAGGCACTGACGCAGCCTGTGTGTACTTACCTTGGGGGCTGCCGGCAAAAAAGCAGCATACGCTGCTGCCCAACAGTACCGGGCATGCTCCCTTGCCCGGACAGCAAAGCACAGAAAGCCCGGCAAAGAAGTTCAACTGACTGTCGGGGGCTGAATACGACAACAGCACATGCCTCATATGCTGTCTGCAGATCATGCTACGTACTGTTTTTTGGGTGTCCGCCCTGACAGTATGACCACAGCAATTGGGCCCGGCCCATACAATAAGGCCGGGCTCCCTGTGAGTATACGGGATCCCGGCCTTATTTTTCACTACAGGCGTCACTGTTGGACATACAGACAGGCGTCACTGTCTTACTGTCTCAGCCCCCTGGGCATGGGGCTGCTCCTGGTCTGGGTATTTGTCTGCCCCTGGTCTGGGCCAGGGCCTGCGCATCGGCCAGGAGGACGACAGCGCTGCCGCCAGCAAGCGCTGCTGCGCAGACTCAGCTGCTGACGCTGGCATGGCCAGTGGCCCGTGGCCGTCATCAACTGTGCTCAGGGCGCCATACCTTGACGTTGTGATAGCCCTTTTCCTTGAGCTCACGGGCCTGCATCAGGCTCATCACGCCCTGATCGCAGTACAGGGCATAGGTCTTGATGTCATCGAGCTTTTCAAACTCTGAGGCCACTTTGTAAAAAGGAATGGTGATTACCGGATTGGCAAGATCCTTTAAAGGATTGCGATCGGCATCATCAGGTGAGCGCACGTCAATTACCACATCGCTGAAAGCAAGAGTGCTGACAGTTTCAACCTCGACCTCAAGGCGGCTGGTGTTTTCAGGGATTTCCTTGATTTCAAGCATGGAGGAACGCTCAAGAGCATCCTCAATCAGGCCGCTTTCCATCTTTGCCTCTTCCTCTTCGACGAAAGAGCGCTCCGGACAGACATTAGGGTGATCGGAAATAACACCACAGTACTCAGGCATGCTCTCGGCAAAGCCGGCAGTGCCGATTTCCCAGGCCTTGTCGACAATATCCTGCTTGTCCTCCATAACCAGAGGACGCAGGATCATGGTGTCAGAGACAGCATCAATGTGGCTTAAGTTGGTCACTGTCTGTGAGGACACCTGACCGACACTTTCACCTGTAACCAGAGCCTCAGCCTTGAGACGGGCAGCTACGGCAGAGGCCACACGCACCATCATGCGCTTGAGGATAACTCCGCGTACACCATGGTGAGTGCGCTCAAGGATCTGACCTACAATTTTTTCAAAAGGTACGGTGATAAAGCGCACCTTGTGAGAGGCAGCAAAGCGATCCCAGATAAAGTAGGCCTCACGCTTTACACCCAGCTCATGGGCAGTACCACCCATGTTGAAGAATACGTAGTGGACCTTCATGCCACGGTGAATGGCCTTGTAGGTGGAGACACCACTGTCAAAGCCGCCTGAGAGCAGACTCAGAGCCACGCCCTGAGTACCTACAGGATATCCGCCCAGACCCTGGTGACGGCTTGTGACCACATAGGCCAGATCCTGATCAATCTCAATGGTGATTTTGACATCAGGATTATCAAGGGACACACCGTTGTTGGGATACTTCTGACGGAACATGCCGCCAATCATGCGCTCGGCCTGCTGGGAGGTAAAAGAGTGGCTGCCACGACGACGGACGCGCACGGCAAAGGTTTTGCCCTCGATTTCAGGACCGTAGATAGGACCGGCTACAGCAAAGATGTCATCAAAGTTCTCAAAGCGGAACTCCTTGACCTCAAGGAAAGAGTGAATGCCAGGAATACGTGACAGCTCACGTACGGCCATGGCACGGGTCTTGTCAGAATCATCCTCACCCACATTAACTATGAGCTTGTCCCACTGAGGAAGAACCTTGATTGTAAAGCCATGATGACCGGCAACATTAAAGAGGTTCTGAGTCAGAACCTTGATAAGACGGTTACGTACCGGACGGCTTTTGATGGAGATTTCAGGAAAGAGTCGGAGAATGAACTTCATAATTACTGGCGCCATACCTGATCTGCAGCTAACAGGCAGCACCCACCTCCATTTAAAAACTGGTTAAACAAGTTCTTCTCACCTAAGAGAAGCGTAATTATGCGGGCATCAGCAATGCAGGGCAGGGCAGCCAGTGCCATGGGCAAGGCCCAGGGCACTTGCGCCCCGGGGCTGGACGTCCCCTGGCCTGGCCCCTTTGCCATAAGCGGCTGCACAGGGTGAAAACTACAGAGCCCTCCGGCATGTTAACTGCCAGGAGGGCCCTGCATTGCTGATAAACATCGCCCTGGTTAAAAAACAGGTCGATAGTTTAGCACTTTTTAAGGAAAAAGAGATTGAGCTTTAGCCGTGACAGCCGCAGCCACCGTGGCCATGGCCGTGACCGCCGCCACAGCAGCCGCCGTGCTCTTCCTTCTCCTCAGCGCTGTCGTGGCAGCCGCAACCGCCGTGGCCGTGACCATGGCCGCCGCCACAGCACTCGTGCTCCTCTTCGTAAGGATCGTGGCAGCCGCAGCCACCGCCATGACCGTGGCCATGACCGCCGCCGCAGCAACCGCCACCGCCGCCACAGCAGCCGCCGTGAGCCTCAGATGGGCATACACCGTTCTCATGAGCGTGGCCGTGAGCGATTTCCTCATCGGTAGCCTCACGTACGTCCTCAACAACGATCATGAAGTTTAAGGTCTTGCCGGCTAATGGGTGGTTACCGTCAACAACAACCTTGTCATCGTTGATTTCCTTGATAACTACCAGACGAGGGCCGGCAGAGGTGTCGGCCTCAAAGGCATTACCAACCTGAATTGGGAAATCACCGAACATGGAGCGGTCGATGCTCTGAACAAGGCCGTCCATGAACTCACCAAAAGCCTCCTCAGGCTTGAGCTTTAAAGTGAACTCATCACCTTTCTCATGACCTACCAGACCCTTGTCCATGCCTGGAACCAGGTATTCCTGGCCAATCAGGGCAACCACTGGCTGCTTGGGATCGGTACGGCCGACAACCTGGTCGGTCTCATCAGTAACTACATAAGAAACAGTAACAACGGTATTTTTAGCGATCTTCATCGTATATGCCTTGCTCACCTAAATCAAAAAAAGCCTGTTAAAGCTGACAATGAGATTATACACCAGCGGGCAACTTCGGTTAGCCAGTTGCAACAGCCTTATCAGCTAAGTGGCCTGTTATGGTCATTCATGCCGTGAGCACACTCCCGCACCTTACAGTCAAAATGGCGTATTTACGCGCTGTACAGATATAAAAAGCCCGCACATAGGCGGGCTAATTTGCGATTTTGAATCAAAAATTGTATCAAGTGTCAGCCCCGGGAAGCATGCTGTCCTGCAACATGGCTGCCCGGCTGCGCCGCGCCGCACTGTGTGCCTTGCACATAAGTGCATAATGTACTTACTGGGCGGCCAGGCTTGACTGATCGGCAGCAGCGTTATCGTTGCTGGTAACGGCCTTGACCTCAGAGTTAAGAGTAGCAATACGCTCGGCAATAACAGTGTCCATGAAGCACTTTTCAGCAATTACACCCTTGCTGTCAAAGGCCATATACTCGCCACGGGAGCTGACGACGAATTTGGCGCATGGATCCTTGAGCTGCTTGCCTCTTGCAGTGAGGGTAATAGTAAAGTTGTCAGGACCGGCCACGATTTTGGCGTTGTAATAAGGTCTTACCTTATTGGAGAAAGTAAAACGGCAGTCCTTGAATCCGGCATTGATATCGCCACAGGAAGAAAGGAAAGCAGCACCGTCAGAAAGCTCTGACAGAGCCTGGCGACGTACGGCCATGGTGGCCTTGTCTACCTCAGGCTCACTGCCTGAAAAACCAAACAGAGACCAGGACTCGTCCTGACCTGATGCCTGACCACCGGAACCCTGAGCAGCACCGTTACCGGCGCCACTGGCAGCAAGGTCGAGCTGACCTGCAATATTGTTACCGCCATTGTGCAGAGAACCTGCTGCAGAGCTGCCATTAGGAACACGATCAAAGGCTTCAAAAGTGCCTGTTGTCTGGTTTTTGCTGTCAGCAATTATTACTGCGCCACCCTGACTACCTGGATCATTTTTTGCACTGTCCTTGAGGCCCACGTGAGCTATCAGCGACAGGGCAAACATTGCCAGCATGCTGGCACGCAGATAGGAACGGGATCCGTCAGCGTTATACAGCGGACTGAATCCGTATTTGCGATACAGCTCTGCTCCTGACTCTGTCAAAGTTTTGATGTTCTGGGAGAGCAGCTGCTCGAACCTGGTGGACATATATGTTCATCCTGAATAAATCAAGCGCATCTGACCTGCGCTAATACTCCAAAGGCCGACAGACGGCGGCCAGTCCACAGATGTGCGTAAGCTCCCTGCTGCCTGAACGGCAGAGGCACATAGAGCATGACGTCTGAGGACCTGTCAGATTACCCCGTATCACAGACAGGGTGTGAGGCAGTGTGAGATGGAAGGTACTGTTATCAGCCACGAAATGGCTTGCAGTAAGCCATAATTACCTTTTTTAAGGACCAAAACAAAGAAATGGCGCCACATCTGCACAAGTTCAGTTACTAACTGAGGAAAATGCCTTATTTAATAAGTATAGTAAAGTATTTTAGCCTGGAAAACGTTATCACGCCATTGATTTTGCCTGATTACGTGCCTTATACACATCTAGGAAATTCCGCTCAGGCCTTTATTTATCTCAATTCAGATCTGAATTTTTTATCCAGAATAAAACAGCACAAATTAAGCATACATCACGGAATTACTGTTAAGTGACAGTAATGGTGCATTACAAAAGACAAAGGGCAGTTCTTAAGAACTGCCCTTTGTCTTTTGTACGGCATCTTGCCTTGATGTTCTGTTGTTACTGAGCAGCTCTGCCAGGTGCACCTCCATGCGCACTGCCAGCTAAAGCACAGTCTTAAACTGAGTCAGTGGCTGCATGCAATGCCGTTTCGGCAGTGGCCCTGGCAGCGCTATACGCTGCCGCTGCTGCAGCCGGAGCTGCTTACTCGGTAGCGGCGCTGGCTGCCGACTCGCTGGCAGCAGGCTCACTGGCGTCCGGCTCACTGGCGGACGGCTCGCAGACGCTTTCCTTAACGTTATCCAGAGTGAAATCGAGCTCACCGTCAGCTGCACGCTTCCTGTTGATGTAAGGATAGGCGTACATCTGCATAATGCGCTTGCGCAGGTGCTCAGGGTAGCCCTGCAGACGGTTATTGAACTTGTTCCTGTCTTCAGTGCTGATGGAGGCAATCTCATCATCACCGCACAGACCAAGGCCGTGAGCGGCGAGCATTACGCTTGGATAGAACTCGTAGTTGAGGTAGATAAACCTGTCGATAAGGGCCGCCAGCTGGGACGGGGTCTCAAAACCGCCGCTGACTGGATCACCGGCCACTATGCATACACGGCCCTTGTAATCGTTGATGCCCTTGATAATGCTCCTGATGTCCTCAAACTCGCTCTTCTGATACTTGCCATCGTTGCGGGCACGCTCTTCGAGCTCATTGGCCTTGGCCACATCACCAGGATCGTACTCATAGGTAATGGAGACAGGGACAATGTTGAGACTGGACATGTACTCACCAAAGCTCTTTCCCTGTTTGCGGCCGTACATGTGCAGCATCTTGAGTACTGCCTCTTCGGTGCAGTCATTACCGTCCTTGGCACGACCTTCACGCTGGGCAATCCAGATGGAGTGGCCTTCCTTTAAGGACAGACCAATATAGTGAGACAGGTGGTTTACTTCCTTGAGACGCTCACGTGGCAGGGTAACGGAGCGCTTGACGATAAAGCTCTTGTTAAGACGCATCAGGGCAGTGGCAGCCGGCATCTTGAGCAGATTATCGCCAATGGCAATACGCACAGTCTGATTGTAATAGCTGTGGTAGGCAAAGTCGATGAAGCAAGGATCGAGTGAGATGTCGCGATGATTGGAGATAAAAAGATAGCCGCGATCAGGGTTGAGCTTTTCAAAGCCCCTGAAAGTTACGCCATCAGTGGTGTTGTCTATCATGCGGGTAACAGCTGCTGCTACCTGCATCTGGAAGTCCTCAATGGAGTTGATCTTCCTGACAGCATTTTTGATGTATGAACGTACCGGAATCTTCAGCAGAGGGCCAATAAACCTGCTCAGCTTTGGATAACGCAGTCTGACAATACCGTTTACCAGAGATTCATCGTTGGCAATGACAGCCAGCTCCTGTTGAGCTTCATCATCCCGGCAAGGACGGATGTCATCAAAAACTGCATCCTCGCTTGATTCAACCACTGCGTTCTGATCGAGGATCTGCTCACTCATCAGTAACTACTCCTGTAGGAAACACCATTCCTGCTGCAGTCCGGCCCGGCCCTGCTGTTACCGGTACGGCCTTATTAATAAGCAGGCGTTAAATATGACAGCTCAGGTTAATCATGGGGTGAGTCGTCAGCCCCGTTGTTTGAAGCATACAGACCTGCGTGCAGGTCTGAAAATGATACTTTACGTTCACCCGGACCTTCAGGCGCACATCAGCTGACCTGACACGTGCCAGGCAGGCACCTTGCAAGGACATGGCTGAAAATTTCCCTGTGCTTTGTACAGTAATTCTGCTGCCTGATCAATGCCATGCAGGCACAGTTCAGCGCTACCGCAGCAGTTGCAGTATGGCAATTGTACTGTCTGAAAAATTAGACAAAACCATATACAGGCCTGAAATCAGGCCGTTCTGACCGCGATAAAGGATGCAAGCTTAGGCAAATTTGCCTTAATTTGCAAGCTGTTAGCAGCCAAAGTGCGGGCCAGCCCGCATTAGATTATTCAAATAAGCCCTCACGCCCTTACTTTACCGTCCAGGGCAGCACAATGTACCCGGTAAGGTAAGCGCAGCAGACACTGCGCTCACACCGCTGCAGGCCACCAAACACGGTCCACCAGGCACGGTCCACCAGGCACGGTCCACCAGGCACGGTCCACCAGGCACGGTCCACCAGGACCGGTACACCTGGACCGGTACACCTGGACCGGTCCACCAGACCCGTTGCTGGCGCCTGGCCATGCTGGCCTGACGGCGCAGGAGCGTGCAGGGATCATACCCCCATATTAAATACAGCACCTTGACGGCAGCTGCCAGCGCCAAAGGCGCTGACCAGATGACATACAAGGTGCTGTATAAATGCGGCATTGCAGCTGTCAGCTCCCCTTGAGGTCAGTGCCTGTCCCGGGCACCTGGTGCCAGGGACAGCTGTCAGGGGAGAACAGGCTGCATGGTGCTGCTCTTTAGTAAATTGGGGAACTGTTGGCGCTGTACTCTTCAAAGCCATCGAACAGGTGAGGCTCGTCAACACGCAGCTTCTCAAGCATCTCGCGGGTTACCAGCACTACGCCACCTGCAGTACGGAAGAAGCGACGGGCATCAGTGGTCTCGTTCTCACCGATGATAAGGTTACGAGGCAGCTCACAGCCACGGTCAAGCACAACCTTGGTCAGGCGGCAGCCACGGTGAATAACACATGATGGCAGAATTACAGCTTCGTTGAGGCAGCAGTTGGAATGCACGCGGGAGTTGGAGAACAGTACGCTGTGGCACAGAGAAGAGCCGGAGATGATACAGCCGGCAGAACATACGGAGTTCATCACTACTGAAGAAGCACCGCTGATGTCCTGTACATACTTTGCTGGTGGCAGCTGATCCTGGTGGGTCCAGATAGGCCACTTGGTGTCGTAAACGTCCAGCTGAGGCTGTACGGATGCGACATCCATGTTAGCTTCCCAGTATGCATCGATAGTACCTACGTCACGCCAGTAGCAGATCTCCAGGTTACCCTGATTGCGGATGCATGACATGGAGAAGTCGTGGGCGTGAGCCTTGTGCTCCTTAACCAGCTTAGGAATGATGTCAAAGCCGAAGTCACGACGTGAGCCTTCAGTGCGGGCATCTTCATTGAGTACGTTGTAGAGGAACTCGGCGTTGAAGACGTAAATACCCATGGAGGCCAGAGACCTGTCAGGATCATTTGGCATGCCAGGAGGATCAGCTGGCTTCTCGAGGAAGTCAGTGATCATATTGTTGTTGTCTACCTGCATGATGCCGTAGGCTGAAGCCTCAGAACGTGGAATGGCAATACAGGCCACGGTTACAGGGCAGCCACTCTTGATGTGGTCCATAACCATGGAGGTGTAGTCCATCTTGTAGATATGGTCAGCTGACAGAATCACAATGTACTTAGGCATGTGATTGCGGATGATGTCAATGTTCTGGTAGACAGCATCAGCAGTACCCTGGTACCAGTGCTCTTCGTCAACACGCTGCTGGGCAGGAAGAAGATCTACGAACTCATTGAACTGGCCGCGCAGGAAAGACCAGCCGGACTGGATGTGACGTAACAAGGAGTGGGACTTATACTGAGTGACTACACCAATACGGGTAATACCGGAGTTGACACAGTTGGACAGAGCAAAGTCGATAATTCTGAACTTACCACCAAAGAATACAGCTGGCTTGGCACGGCTGTCAGTAAGCATATGTAATCTGCTGCCACGACCACCAGCCAGAACTAAAGCTAAAGTCTGTTTAGCCACATCACGTGAGTTTTCCATCACTCGACCTCAATTATTAATCTGTAAGCTAGAAAAATAAACCAACATCGCACTGCCTGGAAAAGTTTCAGGTTCAGCTTCTTTTCAGGGTCGGTCTGGTGTGAGGATGTAATCCTTATTCCCTGCCTGTGACAGGTACATACAGCGCATCTTTACTGCGCACGTCCTTAACACCTTTTGTTGCCTGATGCTCAGGGCGGAGTCTGCCGCCTGAGCGGTTAAGGCCCTCAGCCTGAAATTTCACCGTGAACTTTTCCGGTCTTTTTATCTATCCCCTGACATTGGTCTGCACAGGCGCATGACACTGTCAGACTGTAAGAAGAAACTCATTATGCCTAGCTGAACACAGAGGCCTTACATTTTGACAGAGGTTAGGGCGGCCGTTTTGGCTGGATCCAGGAGCTGTTACTCTGGGATCCGTCAAAAAAATCTGTTCACCTTGTCTGAAATAGGGTCCGCTTGCACGGACCTTTCATGAAATCACTTGTTTGTTTGAGCAAAATTCCATACATGGGCTGTAAATGCTGTCTGAGGCTGAAGTTAATGTGTTTGACTGCCGGCTGTGCCGGTATGGGACTCTCAGAGCAGCCGAGAACAGTAATCATGACACGGACATATTGCTGTGAATTTCATGAGTTTTATTAGTCGCTTATCTAACTTTAAGCAGACGATGTTCAAAAACTACAGTATCGATTGTGCACCAGACTTACCAAATAAGCTATCTCCTAAAGTTTCTTTTGTGAGAGCACTCAAATAATACTGTCAATTTAAGACACAGGCCCGATAATCCCAGTGATATGGGGATCGGTAAATTAAATGTGTGAGCTATACCACACTGAAAGTACCATTTTGCCGGTTCAAACTGTCACAGGCCCGCAAACGCACATCAGTTATGTCAGTTAATTAAGTACCTTAAGTATAGTACGATGCGCATCAAAACGTTATTTTTCATGCCTATTATTGCCAAAATGTGCAATGTGCGTGCATTGCGCACATGCACAGCACCATGCCAGCTCCCTGTCGATCCCTCCCTTTAAAATGGCTTTAATAAGCGCTTGACAGCCCGTTAATCCCCAAAGATGAACCTGTGAACACACATTAAGTCAAAACGGGCATTTTCACCCCAGGGCACACGCTGCTGGGATCCCGAAAGCCCATAACCCGCCAGCCAGGATTCAGCGCACGGTCATACGCTGTATTAACCAGGCTGCACGCAGCCTCTGCCCAGCCCGGGCCGGGCCGGCCCGTCCCGTCTCCTGACACACCTGCCCACCACCCAGGCAAAAGACCTGCCCATGCCCGTCACTGCGCGCATTAAGACAGCAGCACGCAATGACCGCACGCCCCCAGGATCGCTTGCCAGCCAGCAGCTCTGGCAGCGCCCGCTCCCTTAGCCTGACAAAAATACGAAGTCCCTGCCCAGCTGGTATACCAGTTGATTCCGAAAGTCATCCTGACCTGAGCCATGCTGCAGAGTACCGGCCTTAATAGCCGCACTGCCCCTCAGCCTGCTTCAAGCAGGGCTGCCCGGCGGTAAAGCCGCAGGAGCTGGCCACGGAGTCGGCCGCAACTGAGGATTGTCAGGTCAGAGTACCGGGATGGACAGCCTGTGACTATGAAAGTCAGAGCGGCTGTGTGACAGGGCAGCATGTTATATACTTTATGTTCAGACGGCTGCGATAAGCAGCCGCATTATCACTGCCCGAGGGCCTCGTGCCTGCCGGAGCCGTCTTAACCATCATTTAGGGAGTGCTTTATGCGCGTTGGCATTATTGGAGCAATGGACTCTGAAGTTTCACTGATTGCAGATGCAATCAGCCAGAAGGAGACTGTATCTGTAGGCGGCCGCGATTATATCTGCGGCAAGTACCATGATCATGAAATCATTCTGGTCAAATCAGGTATAGGCAAGGTCTGTGCTGCCACCGCTGCAGCTGCCCTGTGTGACCACTTCAAAGCTGATGCCGTCATCAACAGCGGCTGTGCCGGTGGTATTGGAGAGGGTCTTAAGATTGGTGACATCGTTCTGTCCACCGGTCTTGCCTATCACGATGTTGATCTTAAGATCTTTGGCTACAAGGTCGGTCAGCTGCCTTCTTACGAGCAGTACTTCAATGCTGATCATGCCCTGATTGCCAAGGCTGAGGCCGTAGCAGCACGTCTCAAGAAGGAGAGCAATTTTGCCCCTGATGTCTTTACCGGTGTAGTACTCACTGGTGATCAGTTCATCAGCCAGAAGCAGAAGTGCCTTGACATGAAAAATGACTTTCCTGAGGCTCAGGTAACCGAAATGGAAGGCGCTGCTGTAGGCCAGGTATGTACTGACTACAAGGTTCCTTTCCTGGTAATACGCTCTGTTTCTGATACCGCTCAGGGTGAAAGCCCGGAGGTCTTTGAGGAATTTGTTCAGCTGGCCGCCGACAACAGCGCCCGCCTGCTGCTCTCCCTTATTGAGGCCCTTTAAATGAGGCCTGCCCGGGCCATGGACATATGATCAGGTGCTAATGTACCAGCGACCACACTGCAGAGCCACCTCTGCATCGCTGCACCAGCGACCACACTGCAGAGCCACCTCTGCATCGCTGCACCAGCGACCACACTGCAGAGCCACCTCTGCATCGCTGCACCAGCGACGAGATTGCTGAGACCTCCTCTGCATCGCTGTACCGGCGACCACACTGCAGAGCCCCATCTGCACTGCTGTACCAGCTACCCCAATGCTGTACCAGCAAATATCTCATGTCCAGGCCCCTGCTGTGCTGCTGGCACAGATCAGCGTAACCGCTCAGCTGCCTCTGCGGCCGCTGCACCTGGCTGCAGGCTCATAAACTGCAGCCTCAGAACTTCAGCCTGATGCCATAAAATCAGGCTTTAAATGCCATATGCATTATGGCCCTGGGTTAACTTTTCCGGTCACTTTTCTATGAGTCTGAATATAAGTCCCTCAACCCCTCTGAGTGCCGCCGATGCTGCTCATGCAGCTCAGGGCATTTTTGCATATGCCGGCGATCTGGTAATCAGCTTAAATCCCTTTGCTTCTGACAGCTCTGCAGACGTTGCTGCCAGCAGCACAGCCACGGCTGTTACTGTAATGGCCAATGATCAGCCTTCCATATTCGATCAGGAGTTTAAGCGCTTTGAACAAAAGCATGGCGCTCCTGCACAGCCTGCAGCTCCTGCACAGCCTGCAGCCCCGGCACAGTCTGCTCCTTCCTATCACAGCGAGCCCGCTCACCCAAAAGATGTCTATCCGTGGGATGATGCTGCACCACGTGAGCCTGCCCCATCTGAGGCCGTTCCGGCACGCACCGCTAATGGCAGCACCGGCTTTGGTTTTGACCAGCCGCTGATGGCAGGTGATGTGAATGTAGGCATTCTCTTCAGTGAGCCCTCTTTGATTCTGGCGCTGGCCATAATCATCGAAATGATTATCCCGCTGCCACGCAGCATACGCCTTTACGGCCTGCTGCCTGTGTTTACCGGCCTGTCACGCAAGGTAAACCGTCCTGGTCGCAGCGAAACCCAGCGCTCATTTGCAGGCTTCATGCTGCCGGTCATAATTTTGCTCACCCTGCTGTTCCTGGTATTTACCCTCGATGCTTTCTCAGGCTTTGACAGCATCATTTCTCTGGTAGTAATGATACTGGTTCTGGAGCTCAAATTCCCTCAGGACCGCACCATTGATGTCTACCGCGCCCTGCACGAGGGCTTTAAGGAAAAGTCACGCGACCTGCTTTCCACCATGGTGTTACGAGAGACCGGCATGCTCTCTCCAATGGGTATTTCCAAGGCCGCCTGCGAGGCTGCCATCATGCGCATCTTCACCGGATGGTTTGCCGTAATTGTCTGGTATTTCATAGGCGGTATTGAGGCTGCTGTTCTGATGCAGACCATTAATATTATGAGCCATGCCTTTAACTACAAGCTGCGTGGCAATCATGCCTTTGGCAGCACTGTATATCGCATGCATCAGATTATGATCTTCATCCCTGCAGTAGTACTGATGGCTTTCCTGTTCTTTTCCAGAAATCCGGTTCGCCATCTGGCCGGTGCAGCCGAGGGTATGAAGACCTTTCCGGCTCCGGTAACAGGCATGGTACTCGGTGCTGTGGGTGCATCTCTCAATATTTCCCTGAGCGGTCCACGTTACTATCAGGGCGTTGTACTGCGCCTGCCAAAGCTCGGCGGCGAGCACAATCCCGATGAGCAGTCCATGCTCCACGCCATGCGCAAAATCAGAATGTGCGGCCTCCTGCTGCTGGTAGTCAGCATTCTCATTGGCCTTAACTTCTAATGCCACCGCAGACCGGACAGGCCCATTCAGCGCCGGCTGAGCATGAGCTTCACCGCAGGGATGTTAAGCCCCTCCCTGCATTCAAAGAGCAGCCCTGAACCGGAAGATTCGCCCTGTTTGCGCCAGTCCGCACTGCATGCAAAGATCATTGACCTGCATACGTGTTTAAGCCATGATCTGCGCCCTGTTTGCGCTGAGCCGCCCTGTATGCAAAGATCATTGACCTGCATCCGTGTTCAGGCCATGATCTGAGTCCGCAGCAATATGATTTATTTTTGTTTTTATACATCAGCTGACAGCTGATCCGGCTGTAGTTTTGGCTGTAGTTTCGGCTGTATTTTCTCTGATATTTTCATGTCCAGTTGCTCCGCCTTAATATGCCCTTCAGTAAGTATGAATCTGTCTGAAAACAGGGATAAGCAAAAGGCAGCCATGACAGAAACAGAACCTGCCACCAGGAGTTAACCGCACCATGTCATCTGCTAACAATGATTTTTCTTTTGAAGATCTGCTTATGGAGGAGGCTGTTAAGACCACTGACAATATTGATCTGGTCGGGCAGCTGGGCAAGGTCAGGAAGATGGAACAGGATAAGGTCGAACTGCCTGCAGCCACCATGGACAAGGAAACTTCCCGCATCAAGAAAGAGGCAGCTTCACGTGATACCAAAGAAGAAAGCATAGATTACTTTTCCTCTACCTACGTACCTGTAGTCGCTCCTAACGAAGTGCTCTCCTACCGCTCACCAGGCGCACAGCCTTTTCTGCTCAAGAAGCTCAAAAACGGCGAATACCGCGAAGCTGACTTTATTGACCTGCATGGCAAGACAGTTGAGGAGGCCTATGAATATACCCGCCGTTATATCCTCATGGCCCGCAAAGAAGGCTTTCGCTGCATCCTGATTATCCATGGCAAGAGCGAACGTCAACACGCCAAACGTCAGACCACACTTAAAAGCTATGTAGCACACTGGCTGCGTCAGATGCCTGAGGTTCTGGCCTATCACTCCGCCCCTGAATGGAAAGGCGGCACCGGTGCCGTCATGGTCATTCTCAAAAAGGGGGACAAGGCCTCCATGGACAACAGAGAGCTGCACTCAGTGCGCACCCGCTGACCAGCCATGCCCTGCATGCCTGGCGCTTCATGGTGCGCCGCATGCTGTGCAGCACAGCCAGTCCTTGCGTCCGGGATGATCGCAGGGCGACGGCCTGGCGAGCCAGATGGTCTGGCTGTGTTCGGGACGAAAAAAAGCACATGTTCTTTGCAGAACATGTGCTTTTTTTTGGGGGAAAATGACGCTGAAAATTATGCGGTGGCGTCAATTTTCATTCTGGTTTGAATCTGGGTCTGGGCATGCTTGATTTCTGAAAGCACATCCATGTTCTGACCACTGCCCTGGTAGGTTTCATACTGAATAATTTCACCGGCAAACTGACGGCGAACCTTCTCTTTCTTTAATGGTGCCAGTTCGGCATATACTTCAGGGGCAAGGTCACGCTTGAAAGGTACCAGCGGTTCCTGACGCAGGCACTCGGCTAAGAATACCTGTGACTGACCGACCTGAGTATCCTCATGGTCGTGAATCATGTCAGCAAAGTCCTGACCACGGGAAAAGTCATCGCTCTCGGCGTACTTGCGGATTTCCGGCAGCAGACAGAATTTGGTACGCAGGTCCTCAGGGGCCTGAGCAATATCTGGACCACGGGTCCATGATGCATCGCAGACATCAGGTGAAAGCATGGCCAGCATGAGATTGAAATCGGTCTGGTCTCCCTCATGGAGGGATTCATTTAAACGCTGACCCAGCTGCAGTTCGTCTACCAGGTAAACGTCGCGTATGTCTTTTGAAATCATAATGAGGTCCTGCCTGACAGTTGACTGCAACCCGGCAGCGCAATGCCGGACTTAAAATGACGCGGCCCTCAAAAATTCCTAAGTCCAGGGCAACCATGCTGTGCATGGCATGCGCGTCCATACCTGTATAACGGTCACATGGACCATTTTCTTGAGGTACCTTGCAAAAAAAATTCGTCGATTTTTCCTCTGACAGCTCAAAATCCCATAAACAAGGGGGTCTTATCCAGTGCGGACAACACTGTCTTAATATCTGTGAAGAGGGAGAAATCAGGACTCAGCGGCAGTTTCAGCTGCCGCTGCTCAGGAGAGTAAGACCATAGAGGTATGGTCAAAACCGTAATGCATGGCAATGGAGTGCTGTCCATAGCGCTGTTGCAGCAGCGTTATTTCATGGACAGATTAATCATTACGGCTGGCCACAGTATGTTGCAGCATCTGCGGCCGGCGGTGTCGAGATCATGGCATACACCGCCTGATATTTATCCTTGTGCAAGTTTGTTGCCACACTTTGATTTCCATAAAAAAAGCGACCCTGAGGTCGCTTTTTCTCTGATTTACTGGCCGGTTACGGCCATTATTAACGGAGCATCAGATACTGGTAGCACGCCTGAGCGGCACCGGTATTTCAGCCCCGGCCTCATTCATGACACGGTCACGGATAGCAACCAGAGTCCTGAAGAAAGTAAAATCGTTCATCTCACGGGTCATGGCAGTAATGGACTGGGCTGCATAGGCCAGTGGATAGGCCATGGTGGTGTAGTTGATTACCGACTGCTGCTGGGCAAGAAACTCAGTCAGTTCATCAGAGTTGACGCTCACAGGATCGAGATTAACCACTGGATTCATCTCA
Organism: Anaerobiospirillum sp. NML120511; assembly: GCF_023050955.1. Classification (NCBI taxonomy): domain Bacteria; kingdom Pseudomonadati; phylum Pseudomonadota; class Gammaproteobacteria; order Aeromonadales; family Succinivibrionaceae; genus Anaerobiospirillum; species Anaerobiospirillum sp. NML120511. The sequence continues at coordinate 12,698 of NZ_JALKIK010000045.1, read as the reverse complement.
TTGTCAAAAGACAGGTAGATGCGGTCACTGCCTGCAGAACCAAGAACTATGCGGGAAACATCAACATCTTTGAAGGTACAGGCCTCACCGAGGTCAAGGTCATTGAAATCGCAGGCTGCCTCAAGACTTACACTGGCAAGAGATCGGTAGGTGTAAGGGGCAATCATCTGCAGGATGTCATCAGACTTCATCATGCCAGTACCCTCAAAAATGCCATAGCCATTTTCAAAATAGCTCTCACCTACCTCATTGAGACGATAGTCGTTGATATCAGTGATAACTGAAGTGGCCTTAATTGACATGGTCTTAAACTCTTCGTTTATATCAACCGACCTGACCTTGTTGAGCATCAGCGGATGGAAAGAGCGTCGCACTGTATCGACACTGAACAAAGAGAAATCGTAAAGGCTGTAACCCATGCCCAGAAGACCGGTCCTGGTCTTGCCTGCAAGCTCTGAATTAGTTGCCATGGATGTGTACAGGGCCCAGTTAAAATCAGTTCTCAGGGAGGGATCAACAGGAATGTCAGCAAGCCCCTTGCGGGCTGCTATCTGCAGTCTGATCTGCTCGGTAATCTCAGGGGTGGTAACCTCACGGTCATTGCTGGTGATAACAATCTTCTCAAGATCGAAGGAGCCATTGCGGAAAATAACAAATGACATTTTCATCATGAGACGGAAGCCACGGCTGTCCAGGGCATTGGCGATTTTCTTCTTTTCCCTGCTGTTAAGCTCGGGCATAACCCAGTTAACGAGCTGTCTGTTTCTCAAGGCAACTTCATATTTTACTCTTGGGGTGCCATCTGCACCTGCAGGAACATTTGACCACTTGCCGTCACGGGTATATGAGCACATGCTCAGTACCTCACCCACGCTGCGACGATTATCATCAGGGAAATATCCATCCTTTACCTGATTGATATGATCACCGCCACAGGCGCTGATAACAGCAGCAAAAAGCAGGGCTACCAGGAAACCTGCGCGGCTCCAGGCCCTGGTCAGAAACTGACCGTCAACGCTAACCATTAACAATCTCCTTGTGCTTTACCGCCCGCATTGCCGGCCACTTTGATATGAAAGCTCTTATCTCAACAGTGCGGCCATCATTAAATGGGCGTAAGCAGGTTTGCCTTATATGCATGCAGTCTCACATGACTTACATGTCAGCAAGGAACGACAGACCTGACAGTCCTGCCGTCTATTAACTCATTATTTTCAACTACATTTGCGGCTCTGCCCTGTAATCAGCAGGCCGTAACCTGAATACCGCCTCACAGCCCCAGGCTGTGTCCCCCCATGCCTGGGGCTCAAAGCGGTCAGGATCTTATACTGTTTGACTTATGTCTGCGCCTTTTATCTTTTATAAAGCGTCTGCCCACAACAGACTATGGCTTTACAGAACGATGTCTGTACTAAACGCAAAACCAGGCGTTGTCGGCACAGAACTATGCCGGTGTAAAACACCTCCGGCGCAAAACACCGCCTTTACAGATGCATTATGGATGCGGCTGCGCATATCAAAGGCAGCCTCTGCAAAAGTTATGTAGATAAAGCGCGCCGTGAAACGCATGAGGCTGAGCCATTGTGATAAAGGCCAGCTATTGAGGTTTTCCGGCTGGTAACTTACCAGGGGCACAGGACCTCAGGTCAACTGCCTGTATGTGCAGCAGGATGCAGGCAGGAAAAGGATGACAGAACACTTTTATCTGTCTGGTCTGTGACACAGAAAATTTAATTTCATCCTTTCTGCAAACAAATTACCACTGATTGCAACTGCTGACCGGGCAGCATTACGCGACATCATATTTATCGCGTTTTATACGTCAGTTAACGCTTTTACTTTCTGCAGTCAGAGGCATCATGTTTGTAAACATTATTTAATTTTGTGCCGGGACAGCTCATATCATATCAGGTTCAATGCAAAAATATCATGAGGCCTGGAAAACAGGTACGGCACAGGGCTTATACATTGATAAAACCTGAAAGAGACTTTGCTTTGCAGGCCTTACAGACCAGGCAAAATGATATCTGTCACACCCTGCTTCAGTAAGTTTTACAGTCACAATGCATGTACGACAATTATCCTGTTACCAATATGTCCAGACCTGCAGCTCACATCATTGTGGCCGCCATAAACAATACACATGTGCCCGAAAAGCTCCAACATCTCTGATTAACAGCCGATGCCCAGGCATACCAGGAGCATACTGATGCATGCTTATGTACCAGCTGCATGGCGCTTATTTCAGAGGCTGCTCTGAGTTCATGACGGTCTGCATATATGCCCACGCCTGGCGCTCATTTCAGATGCTGCTCTGAGTTCATGTCTGGCCGGGAAAAAACAATGCAGGCAATTACCTGCTCAAAGCAGATAATTGCCTGCATGTGATTATATAGGATGCGCAGGGCTATACTGGGCCTGATGCCCTGGCTTGAAATCGTGCCAGGGCCATAGCTGTTCAATATGAAGGGCTGAGTTTATGCCTGAATAAGACGCAGCATTCTGCGCAGTGGCTCGGCAGCGCCCCACAGGAGCTGATCGCCTACAGTGAAGGCTGACAGATACTCAGGGCCCATCATCATCTTACGGATACGGCCGATAGGTACGGTCAGAGTGCCGGAAACAAAGGCCGGGGTTAACTCCCTGAGTGTAATTTCCTTTTCGTTTGGAACTACCTTGACCCACTGATTGTGGGCAGCAATCAGAGATTCAATCTCGCTTACGCTGACGTCCTTCTTAAGCTTGATGGTAAGGGACTGACTGTGGCAGCGCATGGAGCTGATACGTACGCAGTTGCCGTCAACAGGAATGGTGCCTGTACCCAGGCCCAGAATCTTGTTGGTTTCGGCCATGCCCTTCCACTCTTCCTTGCTCTGACCATTTTCAAGCTGCTTGTCGATCCATGGCAGTACTGAGCCGGCCAGAGGAGCGCCAAAGCACTCGGTCTCAAAGTCAGCGGCATTCATGGTCTGACGGACCTTCTTTTCGATGTCCAGAATGTTTGAGTGAGGGTCAGCAAGCTCGGCCTTTACGCTGTCGTGCAGCTGGCCCATCTGGATGAGCAGCTCACGCATGTTGCGGGCACCGGCGCCTGAGGCAGCCTGATAGGTCGATGAGGATACCCACTCGATGAGATCGGCCTTGAACAGACCTGCCATGGCCATAAGCATGAGGCTTACGGTGCAGTTACCGCCGACAAAGGTCTTAATGCCGCCATTTAAGGCACGGTCGATAACGTCCTGGTTAACAGGATCAAGAATGATGATGGCATCATCCTGCATGCGCAGGGCAGATGCAGCATCGATCCAGTAACCATTGAAACCGGCCTGCTTTAAGGCAGGGTACATTTTGTTTGTGTAGTCACCGCCCTGACAGGTCAGGATGACATCCATTTCCTTTAAGGCGTCGACGCTGTAAGCATCAAGCAGTACGTCAGATTTGAGGTTTACGCAGGCAGGGGCTGGTTTACCAGCCTGAGAGGTAGTGAAAAAGAAGTTTTCAAATAAGTTGAAATCACCCTCGGTCTGCATTCTGTCCATTAAAACAGAACCGACCATACCACGCCATCCGACGAGACCTAACTTTAGCATTTGCTTGAAACCTCAAAATAAGGAAAATTCCGCAAGCTGTTGGCCCTGTCAGATAAGAGCGCGGATCTTTTGTCAGGCACCGCCCTGATTAAGGCGGTGCTCAGCCTCGCACAGCGCAGCAGCAATGCCAGCTGTGCGGGCAGCCCGGCAGGGCTGACGCACGCAGCGCTTATGTACAGCTCGCATAAGCATCTGTGCACAGCTGTGGGCATATTATCCGGCTACCTGGCCTGCTGCTCTGCAGCAGGACATTTGTCGACAGAAAACTCACGGAAGAAACTTCTATCTGTTGCTTCTAATAATACAGTCACTTTTCGACCGGATACGATAATACTGCGAAGCAGAGGATTTTTGCACAGTTCAAGTGCATTTTGTTCGTACACATCAAGACGTGCTTCTTTTTGGTGCTCATCAAGGCCTGCAACAATTGCAGGATCCTTTTCAAAGTAGATCTTGAAGTCATTGGCACGGTCATCAATACGGACCATGGTGGTCTGCTCATCGATAACCAGTGGCAGGGAAGCCTTGAGGCTTTCAATGGTGTCTGCATTGCGATCCACCATGAAGTGGTTATAGGCCATATAGCCAATCAGACCGACAATAACCACGCCCATGAGCTTGATATTGCGCATAACCTTAAGCTTTGAGGCTTCCTGGGCCTCTTTCTGACGGGCCAGCAACTCCTGATACTTGCCATAGAAGCGGGCACCACCGGCCTCAATCTTGGCGTCATTGTCGCGCTGCTTGTCCAGAGCTTCCTGCTCCTCGGCACTGAGGTTATGCAGGCGGGAAATAGCACTTTCCTCAACAGTGAGATTATCTGTGCTCAGGCCCTGCTTTTCCATTTCCTTGCGGCGCTCTTCGAGCTTCTCCTGGGCAGCCTCCATATCAATCTGATTGAGGGCGGCTCTCATATGGGCAGGCAGGCTGAAGCGCTCATACTCTTCACCACGGGCACGAGCGGCGCTTTCCATAGCCTTATGGAAGAAACGGTTACCCTGAGCAAGAGCACGGTTTTCCTCAGCGGTCATGTGAGGACGACCAGTAATGCTGGACACGTCATCGCCCATGCGAAATACCTGATTCTCCCCTGCGCCCTCACTTTGCGCCGCAGCAGCATCTGCTGCTGCAGCATCAGCTGCTGAGGCAGGGGCAGTCTCTGCAGCAGTTGCAGGCTCAGCTTGCGCACCAGCTGAACCAGCAGCGGCTGCATCAGAGGCAGCTGTATCTGCAGCCGGCTCATGAGTCGGGCTGTCAGTTGATGCTTCAGCTGCAGCTGCAGCAGGTTCCTGAGCTGGTACTGCACTGTCGGATGCCGGCTGCTGCACAGCGGCATGGCTGCCGGCCTTGTCTGTGCTGTCATTCGTGCTGCTCTGCTGATCCGCTACGGTATCAGGAGATGGAGCAACATCATCGAGCTTTTCAGTGTTGAGACTGTTAGAGTTATTCACAGTTAATTCTCCCAGGTCAAATCAGCAGAGTGATGGACAAAAACCTGGGCCATTTTACAGAAAAATAATTAGCTCAAACTAAGGTCTGACAGCTTTCACCTGATGGTACGGGTCGTATTCTGGTCACTGCAGTATGTGTGTACCTGCCCCAGGGCAAGACAGGTGCGCAGGCTCTATATCAGCGTGGTCTAAAGAATAATCTTTTGCAGTTTTACCCGTACAAAAGCCAGTTACGCAGCTTTAGAAAATAGCGATTTTGACTATAATAGTAAGCCACTGTCAGACCGCGCAGACGGCTGAGTCGGCAGTACCTTCAGACCGCGCAGACGGACGAGCCGGCAGTGCTTTCAGGCCACATCGCCAGTGATAACAGCAGCCCTGCTGCCTGTTTCCGGCATAAGGGTACTCAGTACGGTCAGGTTCTGAACACAGTTATGCTCCTGTTAGAGAAATAAGGCCCGTTCCTGCCACGATATGCCGCTGCAATAACATGCCTTTGCCATGACCTGCCACATGCAGGTGGATTGCAAGTCCCAAAGACAGGCTCCTTTTGCAGTGAACGCACGGCTCTGAGCCGTCCCAGGACTGCCTATGGCTGCCGACGTCGCCCCAGAAGCTCCCGGAATCGCCCTGCGACCGGTCTTGCTCCTTTGCAATCGGCATCGCCCATGGCGACAGGTATCGCCCCTGCGACCGGTATCGTCCCTGGGGGGCGCGGTATCGCCAATGGCCGTCATAGCAAGGCCCGTTACCTGTTAATCATGGTAAGAGGTCGTTGCTACGTTCATACCCATATGCCAGGGATGTTCCCTGAGCGCCACCACAGAATTCTTTCCCGACCAGTTTTTTGAGCAAATACGTGCCTGCAGGCACTGTTAATCACCTTGCTCGCAGGCTGAGTCAGCGCCGCACAACAGTATTGGATACATGCTGAAGCATCAGAATTGAGCTGTCAGCACTGTTCGTAACTGCTGCGGACCTTAAGGGCAAATGTGCAGCTGCCCTCAGTGTTCAAAATTCCAGTACCTGTCGGTAAGTTTCTGATGCAAAATCCGGCTTCATAACTGATACAGGCCAGGTACAGGGGCATTGATACCTGTAATGAAAATCGCGGTACGCCGCAGTCATATCTTCTACAGGCAGAGTGCCTCTGAGAGCTGCCCCGTAAGTTCATGGGGCTGAACACATCAAAAAGCTGCGCCTGGACAAACACTGTTTTATACAGTATCTGCAGTACTCACCCAAGGCTGAAATTCAGACCATGCTGTAAGCGTCAGCTTCTGCAGCAAGCTTCAGCTCCTGCTGTAAGCGTCAGCTGCTGCCTGCAGCTGCCTCTGGCAGCATTTGCTGCCTGCTGGAGGAAGATTGCGGCACGTGCTGCCCCTTTGGCCGCATGGGCTTCATGAAGCTGGCAGGCGGAAGTCTGAGCCGGACAGCGCGGGGGAGTCTTCATCATATAGATAGGTTTTTAGACATGACGACAATTGCGGGCAAAGATGCTGCCTTAGAGGACACCTTAAGTCGCTTTAAAAAAGTAGCCAGTGAGCTCAAAATCGATCTGGTTGAAGAGCAGTGGCTCAACCCTCTTCCGGATTTATGGTCAGTACACCTTGCTGTAGCCAATTGTCCTGCCATTTTCTCCAACGGCAAGGGCTCTACCCGTGACGCTGCGCTGTGCTCGGCCTATGGCGAAATCTTTGAGCGTCTGGCCACTCACATGAGCTTTTCTGATTTCTATCTTGGTCAGGAAAATGCCGAAGCCCGTTTTGTTCACTTCCCTGATGAAAAGTGGACTCCGGTAAGTGAAGATGATGAGAAGAGCAATGCCATTCCCAATGACGTGCTCAACGTCAAGCTCCGCGAGCTCTATGGCAACAATGGCAGCCTGACTCTGGAAAATCTGGTTGATATCCAGAGCTGCTCCTTTGAGCGTGGCGTATGCTCCATTCCATTTACCAATGCCCGTAATGGCGAGATTGTCTACTTCCCAGTCAATCTGCTCGACAATCTCTATGCCTCCAATGGCATGAGCGCCGGTAATACCGAGTATGAGGCGCTGGTTCAGGGTCTGTCCGAGGTAATTGAGCGCTACGTCAAGGCCCGCATTATCCGTGAGGGTCTGTGCCTGCCTGAGGTTCCAGAGAAGATCATCGAGAAGTACCCACGCTCCTGGGCCAACTTCAAAGCCCTGCAGAGCGATGAGCTCAAGTGCATAGTCTATGACGCCTCCCTTGGTGGTCAGTATCCTGTAGTGTGCGTAGTACTCTTCAATCAGAGCAATGGCACCTGCGTAGCCTCATTTGGCTCCCACCCTATCTTTGAGGTTGCCCTGGACCGTACTATTACCGAGCTCATGCAGGGACGCACTTTCAGCGATCTTGACGGCTTTGATGAGCCAAGCTTCGATCTGGAGCAGACCAGCGGCATTATCAATATCGAAAGCCACTTCGTCGACAGCACCGGCCTGCTGCCAATGATGATGTTCAAGAAGCAGCCAATGTTCAAGTTCGTAGCCTGGGACTTTGACGGCTCCACCCACGATCAGTACAAGGCTCTGCGCTATATCATCGACAAGCTGGGCTTTGATATCTACATCCGTACCTATCAGAACCTGGGTGTGCCGGTATACCGCATCATAGTTCCTGGCATGTCCGAGATCTATCCATTTGATGATCTGATCTACAACAACACCAATGCCTACATTATTTTCCAGGAAGCTATCCTGGGCCTGCCAGGATCTGATGAAGATCCTCAGACCTACAAGGACTACCTTGATGAGCTGGAGAATGAGAACATCGACGATGACGCCCTGGTTCCTAAGATTTTAGGTCTGCTGCCGGATCGCGACAGCCCATGGTCCACTCTGCGCTTTGGTGAGCTCAAGTGTCTGATTGCCCTTGAGGCCAATGACTATGAGCGTGCCCTTGATTTTGCCCGCTGGACCGTCATGTTCAACCATACTGTTTTTGACCTGCCACGTCTGCGCTTCTACCAGTGCCTGACCAGGGTTCTGGAGTGCCGCCTCGACAGCAGCCTGAACTTTGATGATTATGCTGAGGCTCTGGAACGCATTTACAGCAGCGCCACCTACAGCGATGTCATGGCTCACATCAACCATGAAAAGAAGTTTAATGGTCTGTGCGCCTCTGATCTGGATATGAAGAATTTCAAGCTTCACCAGGAAATGATCAAGGTTTACAAAAAGGTCAGACAGGCTCAGATTGCCCTTGGCTAAGTTCAGGACCTCTGTGCCGGCAGCCTGACTGTCACAAGCGCCGGGCTCAGGCCCGGTTGCCCGAGCCTGCAGACCAGCTCTGTCAGGCTCTTGTTTTATCTGCAGGCTCCGCTCCGCAAAGCCGGGCTCAGCCCTGCCCCATGGCCGTTCTGACTGCGGTCATGGCCCCCACAGCAAGTCAGCAGACAGCAGACCGCATGCAGGAGTGCTGCACGCGGCCTGCAGCAGTGCTGCACAGCTCCTTGCCTGTCGGCCTGTTAGGCACGTACCTCAAGTACTATGCTTTTTCGTTTTTCTGTCAGAAAGGATGATGCCATGTCACCAATCCACAGCTCTCAAGATACCTTAATGTCTTCCATGGTTAAGAAGGCCGGACGTACCCTCATTCCGGTATTCATGGGTGCAGCCCTGGCTGCCACCTTAAGCGGCTGTCAGACAACTGCTGATATACCGGCTGAGCAGACGGCCGCCCCTGGCTTCTGGCAGAGCCATCAGGGTCGCCTGATGAGCATTACCAGCATCAATATGCTGGGCCGCGTTATTATTGATCAGCAGGGTGAGCGTCGTGCCGTGAACTTCTTCTACAGGGGTTCGGGCAATGACAGCTACGAGCTGCGACTGATTGCTGGCGGCGGCAAGCAGCTGGCTCTGCTCAAGGTTGAGCCATCCCGCGCCGTACTTGATATGAAAGGCACTCAGCACACCGGCCGCTCAGCCGAAGAACTGCTGCTGCGTCATCTGAAGATTAAGCTGCCAGTTAACAATTTCCACAAGGTGCTGATGGGTATGTCACTTGGAGAGGACTCAAAGGTCAATGACTTTGGTCTTGTTACCCGGTCCACTCTGGGCGCTTACACCATTGACTACCTTGACTATGATTCCTATCAGAACATAGCCATTCCACGACAGCTTCAGATAACCGGCAACGACATCACCGTTGACGTCACCATACGTGATATCCGCGACGTCCAGATTAAATACCCTGAGTAAGCTGCCCTGCAGCTGGACCAGCCTGGGGCCCAGCCATGGGAGCAGGCATGGGCCCAGCCATGGGCCCGTCAATGGGCCCAGCCGTGGGAGCATGCCTGGGCCCAGCCAGGGGCCCTGCACAGAGCTGCCACGTGGCTGTCATGCTGCAGCCCCTGGTGCAGGCACTTATAGCTGCGCAGCTGCCTGAAAAACGCTCAGGCATTGTCAAATTCAGTATTTTGTTATCCCGGGAGCATTTTCATGTTCAAGGTCCTGTCCCCTTGCAAGATCAATCTCTTTTTAAATATCACCGGTAAGAGAGCTGATGGTTTTCATAACCTGCAGTCGCTGTTCTGCATGCTCAATCACGGCGATGAGATGACTTTTGAGGTGGACAATGATGGACGCGGGGAGATAACCCTGGTCAACACCATGGGCATGAAGCCTGAGGAGAATCTGATTTACCGTGCAGTACGGGCCCTGCAGGAACACAGCGGCCGCAGATTCAGTGCCACAGTAGATGTTAAAAAGGTTCTGCCTATGGGCGGAGGTCTTGGCGGAGGCTCATCAAATGCTGCAACCACACTGCTGGTGGTAAATCATCTTGCAAAGCTCAATATGGATAACCAGACCCTGCAGAATATTGGAGCAACCCTGGGCTCGGACGTGCCTTTCTTTGTGGGGGGACATCATGCCTATGTTGAAGGTCGTGGTGAGTATCTTCGCCCTCTGGAACTTGATGAGCGCTGGTATCTGGTAGTTACCCCTGACTGCCATGTCAGCACCAGGGAAATCTTTACTGATCCCGGTCTTAAAGAGCACTTCAGCCCTGAACGCACCTTCGAAGATGCAATGGACTGCATGTATAACAATGACTGTGAATGCACGGTCAGAAAAAAGTTCAGCGAAGTTGGACTAACACTGGACTACCTGGTAAAATATGGCCGTGCTGCCATGTCCGGTACCGGGGCATCATGTTATGTAGCCTTTGATACCAGGGAAGAGGCCCTTAAAGCCCATGAAGATCTGTGCAAAGTATGGGATCAGGACTTTTCTTTCCAGGCATTTGTGACTGAGTCCATCAACGTATCACCTGTCACTACAGCACTAATGAATTGTCAGGCCTGAGACCTTCAGCTTGGCTCCCGGGCAAGTACCCTCCCGGGCCGCTTACCTGAGCATAAGCCGCAGCGTCCGCTGCGCCTGCAACTTTCCTTCCCCCAGAGCGCCTCTGATACACAGTGATTTCAGTATCTGTCACCGAAAGTTCCTGATCTGCACTGCACCACTGTGCGGTCACGTCAAGCATACGGAACTGTCCGCTTTTACCTCACTTTACCGGGAAAACAAGGCCCTGTGGCCAGAACATTCCCCTTTTCCTTTTTTCAGCAATCAGACACACACAAGGACAGTCGCCCATAAAGGGGCTGGCTGCCCGGACCATTGGTCTTAAAAGCGCAGCTCCTTGCAATGGCTTTGTCTTTGCCTGCGCACCTCTGCGTGCTGGCCACGCTGCGCGGTGGCGCGTGGCGTATGCACTGCTGCGCCATCCCTGGTCGCCAGTTTTGCTGCGCCATCCCTGCTGCGCAAGCGCTGCTGAGCCGGGCGGGAAACTGCAGGCGTCATTGCTGATGAAAAGGAATACCTGCGGAAAATTATTGGTTCTGCTTACATTGAGTGGGACGTCAGGACTTAAGAACTGAGCTGAAATGTCGATATCAGAGCTGGTTATTCTGGAATATTTCTGCCAGGGCACAAAGACAGTCTGCCTCAGGCAGTAAAAAGTCTGCTCTGTGGCAGACCTGCAGTTAAGGCTCCATACATGCTGCCGCCCATTGAAATCAGATTTTGAGCCCAGTCTGAGCACAGGATCTGTACGGGGCAGCATGACACTGCTTTTTTTCAGGATAAATCGCTCTAAACGCTGATTTTTATCTGATTAGTGGTAATATACAGCGTGCTTTGGAAGATGAGCATAATCAAGCTTCAATTTTTTACTTTTCAGGACACATAAATGGCTGATATGAAGTTGTTTGCCGGTAACGCTACCCCGGATCTGGCAAAGAAGATTGCATCCAGACTGTATACCCGCTTAGGCAATGCTACCGTTGATCGTTTCTCCGACGGCGAAATCCATGTACAGATTAATGAGAATGTTCGCGGTTGCGATATCTTCATTATTCAGTCCACCTGTGCACCAACCAATGACAATTTAATGGAGCTTATTGTCATGATTGATGCCATGCGCCGTGCCTCTGCCGGTCGTATTACCGCAGTAGTTCCTTACTTTGGTTATGCCCGTCAGGACCGTCGTCTGCGTTCTGCCCGTGTGCCTATTACCGCCAAGGTAGTTGCTGACTTCCTGTCCTCCGTAGGCGTTGACCGTGTCCTGACTGTTGACCTGCACGCTGAGCAGATCCAGGGCTTCTTCGATGTCCCTGTAGACAACTGCTTCTCCAGCCAGATTTTCGTTGATGACATGCTCCAGCAGAATCTGACCAACCCTGTAGTGGTTTCCCCTGACATGGGTGGTGTGGTTCGTGCCCGTGCTATCGCCAAGCTGTTAAACAACGCCGACATCGCCATCATCGACAAGCGTCGTCCTCAGCCAAACGTATCTGAGGTTATGCACTTAATCGGTGAAGTAAATGGCCGTGACTGTATCATCGTTGACGACATCATCGACACCGGCGGCACCCTGTGCAAGTGTGCTGACGCCCTCAAGGAGCGCGGTGCTCTGCACGTAATGGCCTATGCCACCCACCCTGTTCTGTCCGGCAAGGCTCTTGAGAACATCTCCAACTCCACTCTCGATGAGCTGGTAGTATCAGACTCCATTCCTGCAACTGAAGAGACCCGCAAGATTGAGAAGATCCGCTACCTGACCTTATCTCCAATGCTGGCCGAAGCCATTCGCCGTATCAGCAACGAAGAGTCCATTTCCGCCATGTTCCAGGCCCTCTAATCAGGCCTCCACTCATGGTTACGGCCCGCCTTATCAAGGTATGGCCACAGCAGGTCTGCCCTGAAAGGGCAGACCTGTTTTATTTTCAGCCCATCGCAAATAAAAGTACCGGCCCTGATGGCCCGGCCGCCAGTCCGAACTGCCAGACATGCAGGTCTGTCGGCCATGACAGCCGGCCTCATGCCAGTCAGCGCGCAGCAGCTTTACCGCAGGTCCGGCCGCCGCAGCCCAGGCCGCAGGTCCGGCCGCCGCAGCCATGGCTGCTGCTGCGGCGGCGCTGACAGCTGCCCCTGGTGGGCATTGACGCATGCATACATTGATTATATTCAATGCATACAATCGAGTAGGGGTGGTTCCCCTCTCACACTAATCATCACTTCTAAGTAATCACTACTTCACTACAAAAAGCCTGATACTAGCCCATACCCCATCAAAATAAGTAGTGATTACTTGAGTGATGCCAGTCTTAACAATCTCTCCTCATCATC
>NZ_JALKIK010000044.1:0-38339 GCF_023050955.1 Anaerobiospirillum sp. NML120511 | reverse complement strand
GCCTCTGAACAGCACACCGCCCCTCAGCTCCCCGATCATCCACCCACACCCAAAATCCCCTCGCTCCGCCCCCAAAAAGTAACCACTAAGAAAAAAACACATCCCAAAATTAGCATTGCCCTGGCACAGACCATCGAAGGCGCTCTTGATGAAACCACTGCCATGCTGCAGCGTATTCGCGCTCTGGCCGTACAGTCCGCCAACGTCACCAACTCAGCAGCTGATCGTAAAGCCCTTCAGGAAGAAGTTACCCAGCTTTCCCAGGAAATTACCCGTATCGCCAGGCAGACCACCTTTGCCGGCCAGCTGGTACTCAATGGCAAGAACCATAAGCAGAATAACGCAAACAGCTTAATCCCAGACACAGGTGAGCTGAAGTTCCAGGTAGGCGCTAATGCAGGCATTACCCTCTCCCTCGTCTGGGGCTCAGAGTTTACCTTAAGCGGTATTGGCTACCAGGCAGGTATTAAAGCTGCAGCAGATCAGCAAGGCGGCGCTAAAGGCCTTGTACAGTCAAAAGCAGAAGGTCAGAACTATATTCGCTTTGGCGTATGTACCGCCCAGATCAATACCAACACACTTGCCAATTTCGACGCCCCTATTCAGCCTGTTAACTCCAAACGTGCCGCACTTGGTGCTTTATAAAACAGAATGAAGAGAACTATTCGCAATCAGACTAATATTTCTGAAAATCAGTCTGATGCCCGCAGCCGCATAAGAGACACTGACTTCGCCTCTGAAACTGCAGCTCTAACTCAGAACAATATTATTCAGCAGGCTTCACAGACTGTTCTTGCCCAGGCAAATCAGCGACCAACTATTGCAATTAGTTTGCTGGGACAGTAAAATCACATCAGAAATATTTATTCTCTTTATTTCTCTCTCTTATTAAAGCGGGCAATTGGCCCGCTTTTTTTATTGCATCTAAGCCATTTGGAAAGCATTACTTACCTCATCAACGTCAAATACGCGTCGTAAAACGCCAGGTATTGCTGGGAATCTCACTTCGAAATGCTGATCGTAATGTTTTATTTATTGCTTATGTACTATAAATATGGCATTTATGAAGCATCTTGAGAAAATTTTAGAACGCATTTTTGGCCAGTTGGCCCGCTTGTTGCTAAATTACTTTCAACTTAATTTGAAAAAGGTCTGCCCAATAATTCCAAGGCAGACAGCCTTGGATATTGATACGACCTTAGAAGTGAGGTCAATAGTACTAAGCGATAAAGGAGATAAAAATGGCCTTATACGTTAATACAAACGTCTCGTCCATTAATGCCCAACGCAAGCTGAGCAATGCAACCCTGAGCTTAAATACCAGCTACCAGCGCCTCTCTTCAGGCCTGCGTATTAACTCTGCAAAGGACGATGCCGCCGGTCTCCAGATCTCCGACCGCCTGACCTCCCAGATCAATGGCCTCAACCAGGGTAACCGTAATACCAACGATGGTATCGCCTTGGCTCAGACCATTGAAGGTGCCCTGGACGAAACCACCAACATGCTCCAGCGCATTCGTGTGCTGGCTGTACAGTCCGCCAACGGTACCAACTCTGCAGCTGATCGTAAGGCCCTTCAGGAAGAGGTTACCCAGCTGTCAGCCGAAATCACCCGTATCGCTCGACAGACCACATTTGCAGGTCAGCTGGTACTCAACGGCCCTTACGATAAGAACAATAACAAAAACAGTCTGATCCCAAGTGTCGGTCAGAACAACCAGGGAGGCAACCTGACCTTCCAGGTAGGCGCCAATGCCGGCAATACCCTGGATCTGGTCTGGAAAGATGCCTTTACTCTTAGCGGTATCGCAGACATGGCCTCAATCAAAGGCCAGGATATTACTAATAAAGGCGCTAAAGGACTTATTAAATCAACGGCTGGTAACGTCACTGTTGTTCGCTTCGGCGTCTGCACAGCCAGTGTTGCTACCAACACTCTTGCCAACATTGATGCACTTATTCAGGCTGTTGACTCCAAGCGTGCTGCTCTTGGTGCTTTACAGAATAGAATGGAGAGCACAATTCGCAATCAGGCAAATATTTCCGAGAATCAGTCCGATGCCCGCAGCCGCATAAGAGACACAGACTTCGCCTCTGAGACCGCTGCCCTTACCCAGAATAACATCATTCAGCAGGCCTCTCAGACCGTTCTTGCTCAGGCTAATCAGCGCCCTACTATTGCGATCAACCTGCTTGGTCAGTAAACAGCACAACCGATTTATTCTTTTTACTCTCTTTCTCATCGAGGCGGGCAAAAGTCCCGCCTTTTTTACGCCTGTAATAAATTTATAGAGCATCTCAGGCAATTAAATGTCAAACTCCTGTCGTGAAATGCCAGGAATTGCCGGGAACGTTAATGACGATAATGTTTTAATTAGTATTTCCCTGCTATAGATAAGGCATTTGTAAAGCGTTATTGCATAGTTTCAGGCCGTATTACATGCATTTGGCCCGCTTGTTGCTAAATTACTTTCAACTGAATTTGAAAAAGGTCTGCCCAATAATTCCAAGGCAGACAGCCTTGGATATTGATACGACCTGCGTAGTTGAGGTCGGTAATTCTATGCGATAAAGGAGATAAAAATGGCCTTATACGTTAATACAAACGTCTCGTCCATCAATGCTCAACGCAAGCTTAGCAATGCAACCCTGAGCTTAAATACCAGCTACCAGCGCCTCTCTTCAGGCCTGCGTATTAACTCTGCAAAGGACGATGCAGCAGGTCTCCAGATCTCCGACCGCCTGACCTCACAGATCAACGGCCTCAACCAGGGTAACCGTAATACCAACGATGGTATCGCCCTGGCTCAGACCATTGAAGGCGCCCTGGACGAAACCACCAACATGCTCCAGCGCATCCGTGTGCTGGCCGTACAGTCCGCCAACGGTACCAACTCTCAGAAAGATCGTGACGCTCTTCAGGAAGAAGTAACCCAGCTGTCCGAGGAAATTACCCGTATTGCTAACCAGACAACCTTTGCTGGTCAGACCATCCTTCAGGGTAAAGGCAAGGGCCTTATTCCTAATGATGGAAAACTGGTATTCCAGGTAGGCGCTAACGCAGGTAATACCCTGTTTCTTGACTGGACATCAGCTTTTACTTTAAGTGCCATTGCATCTCAGGCAGGTATTACAGCTCAGAATGATCTTAAAGATTCAAAAGCGAAAAAAGGTTTTACAGAAAATGCTAATGGCGGCATTCGCTTTGCAATCTCAACAGCCTCTCGTGCTACCTATGTTCTTGAGAATATTGACAAGCTGATCCAGGCTGTGGATTCCAAGCGTGCCGGACTTGGTGCTTTACAGAATAGAATGGAAAGCACTATTCGTAACCAGGCAAATATTTCCGAGAATCAGTCCGATGCCCGCAGTCGCATAAGAGACACAGACTTCGCCTCTGAGACCGCTGCTCTGACTCAGAATAACATCATTCAGCAGGCCTCTCAGACCGTTCTTGCCCAGGCTAATCAGCGCCCTACTATTGCGATCAACCTGCTTGGTCAGTAAACAACACAACCGATTTATTCTTTTTACTCTCTTTCTCATCGAGGCGGGCATAAGTCCCGCCTTTTTTACGCCTGTAATATTTTTGTAAAGCGATATTGTGGCAACTTCATGTCAAATATTCACCATAAAACGCCAGGAATTGCCGGGGATATTGCTGACGATAAGGTTTTAATTATCGTTAAGTTGCTATAGATACGGCATTTATAAAGCGTTTATCATGGTTCATGGCTACATTTATGTCATCTGGCCCGCTTGTTGCTAAATTTCATTACACAGAATTTGATAAAGGTCTGCCCAATAATTCCAAGGCAGACAGGCCTTGGATATTGATACGACCTGCGTAGTTGAGGTCGGTAATTCTATGCGATAAAGGAGATAAAAATGGCCTTATACGTTAATACAAACGTCTCGTCCATCAATGCTCAACGCAAGCTGAGCAATGCAACCCTGAGCTTAAATACCAGCTACCAGCGCCTCTCTTCAGGCCTGCGTATTAACTCTGCAAAGGACGATGCAGCAGGTCTCCAGATCTCCGACCGCCTGACCTCACAGATCAATGGCCTCAACCAGGGCAACCGTAATACCAACGATGGTATCGCTCTGGCTCAGACTATTGAAGGTGCCCTGGACGAAACCACCAACATGCTCCAGCGTATCCGTGTGCTGGCTGTACAGTCCGCTAACGGCACCAACTCTCAGAAAGATCGTGACGCTCTTCAGGAAGAAGTAACACAGCTGTCCGAAGAAATTACCCGTATTGCCAACCAGACAACTTTTGCTGGTCAGACCATCCTTCAGGGTAAAGGCAAGGGTCTTATTCCAACTGACGGCAAACTGGTCTTCCAGGTAGGCGCAAACGCCGGCAACACCCTCTCTCTCGACTGGGTCTCAGCTTTTACCTTAAGTGGAATTGCTTCTCAAGCTGGTCTCAATCAAGGTGAGCTTAAGGATGCCGCTGCAAAGAAAGGCTTTACAGAAGATGGTGGTGCTATTCGTTTTGCTATCTCAACTGCATCTCGTGCTACCTACGTACTGGAGAATATTGACAAGCTGATCCAGGCTGTTGATTCTAAGCGCGCCGCACTTGGTGCTTTACAGAATAGAATGGAAAGCACTATTCGTAATCAGGCAAATATTTCTGAAAATCAGTCCGATGCCCGCAGCCGCATAAGAGACACAGACTTCGCCTCTGAGACCGCTGCCCTTACTCAGAATAACATCATTCAGCAGGCTTCTCAGACTGTTCTGTCCCAGGCTAATCAGCGCCCTAATATTGCGCTCAGCCTGCTTGGTCAGTAACTACATAAAGATTTACTCTCTTTCTCTCTTTCTCATCGAGGCGGGCCCAGTTCCCGCCTTTTTTACGTCTGTATATCTTGTTTTGTAATGCAGTTGTTGCCAGGCTAAACGGCAATTACGTGCCCCGTCAATATTATGCCAGGTCGAACCAGGCATAAATGGCAAAATTGTCCTGTAATTACTGCCACCTGTATAAAAATCTATGCTTTTTGTTTTGTACAGCGTCAATTTTTACACCTGGAGAACGTTTCTCTGGGAAAACACTCATTTAAGATTGATTATGTGTAATATTTTTTACGCTTTATAAAGCGCTTGAATATGCCTTTTATAAAGTTTTTATTGTTCATATAAAACAGCTTATATCATCACCTGGCCTGCATGTTGCTACTTATCAGGTATCAGAAGCATAAGGGTCTGCCCAGTATTTCCAGGGGAGACAGACCTCGGAAATACAGTCGATCAGTGTAGTTATGATCGACACGACCTTATTGATAAAAGGTCGCTCGCTCTGAACGATAAAGGAGAAAAATATGGCCTTATACGTTAATACTAACGTCTCGTCCATCAATGCTCAGCGCAAGCTCAGTAATGCAACTCTGAGCCTGAACACCAGCTACCAGAGACTGTCATCTGGTCTGCGTATCAACTCAGCAAAAGATGACGCAGCAGGCCTGCAGATTTCAGACCGTTTAACCTCACAGATTAACGGCTTAAATCAGGGTAACCGTAATACCAATGATGGTATTGCCCTTGCCCAGACTATTGAAGGCGCCCTTGACGAAACTACCAACATGCTGCAGCGTATACGTGTGCTGGCAGTACAGTCTGCTAACGGTACCAACTCAGCTGCTGACCGTAAGGCTCTTCAGGAGGAAGTAACCCAGCTTTCTCAGGAAATTACCCGTATTGCCAACCAGACTACTTTCGCCGGTCATGAAATTCTCATGGGTGCCAGTGTTGGCCTCATTCCAAGTAGCGGTGAGCTTAAGTTCCAGGTTGGCGCGAATGCAGGAAACACTTTATCCCTCAACTGGAAAGATCCTTTTACATTAAGCGGTATCGCAGACCAGGCAGGTATCAATAAGACCAATCAGCAGGATAATAATGCCAAGTTTGGTCTTATGAAAGATAATAAGAACAATAATGCTATCCGCTTCAGTATTTCTACCGCTTCCCGTGCTACCCATGTGCTTGAGAATATTGACAAGCTTATTCAGGCTGTTGATTCCAAGCGTGCCGGACTTGGTGCTTTACAAAATCGCATGGAAAGCACTATTCGCAATCAGGCTAATATTTCCGAAAATCAGTCTGATGCCCGCAGCAGAATTCGTGACACAGACTTCGCCTCTGAGACCGCTGCCCTGACTCAGAATAACATTATTCAGCAGGCTTCTCAGACCGTACTGGCCCAGGCTAACCAGCGCCCTACTATTGCTATTAACCTGCTCGGTCAATAAACAGTTTTTTTCTCTCTATCTCTTTTAGTTCTCTATCTTTCTCTCTCTTATTTTTCTCTTTTTTATTCTCTTTATTCTCTCTATCTCATCGAGGCGGGCAAAAGTCCCGCCTTTTCTATGCCTGCATATATCGATATTTGTCTAAGCTATAAATGGCCTGATTATGTGGCTGGTGCTTATGCAAAGGTTTGCATTGGGAGCAGGATTTTCCAGGGTATGGCCAGTATATTTTGTTTTATTTTGGTGCAATTGCATGGTTATTACAGGGAATACAATTATTAATGTTTTGTTTTGGTGCACTGGCACCACTGGCCTGTTTTTGTTGCTTAGAATGCAGGTACAACGCAGTTGCAGCCTGATGTGGTTCAATCCTGCTGCATTATGGCTTTATGGCCGCACTTACCGGTGAAGCACTTTATCTGACCGGTGTAAGAAACCTGCTTAATCAGTTTCTTATTTTGCGGTGCTTTGCTGCGCTGTACACAGCCTGGCTGAGCCACCCTGACTGTCTGAGGGTGGCGCAGTCTGAAGCAGAAAATGCAGGGCTTGAGGCCTTTGCTTTTCACCTTGTGCTTTTCAGGTCTGGAATATCTATTTTGTTTTTATCTGCCGTGCAGATAAGCGAGGCAAACATGTCATATCGTAACTTTGCCTCCTGTGAGTACGGTTATCGTCCGGGTTATCGACCTGCATATCAAAATTGCAACAATAACTGTTTTGAGAGCAATTACAGCATGTGCTGGAATGACCGCGCGATGGACCGCCCTGAGCAGGAGAGCTTTGGAGGCCACCATGCAGACTTTAGCTAAAATGAGCGCATTTTTCGGTAAAACCTTTGCTTTCTGGGTTATTGCCGCCGCGATTATTGCTTTCTACTTCCCAGACGCCCTTAAGTTCCTTGCCGGCTATATCAGCATTTTGCTTGGTATTGTGATGTTTGGAATGGGTCTTACCCTTCGTGCCAAGGACTTCTCGGAAGTCGTGAAGCGCCCTGTAGACGTCATTATTGGCGTGGTGGGCCAGTTCGCGATTATGCCTCTTTTAGCCTATATTCTCTGCCTTGTGCTCCAGCTCCCTGCCGAAATTGCCGTTGGCGTCATTCTGGTAGGATGCTGCCCTGGCGGCACCGCCTCCAACGTCATGACCTTCCTTGGTCGTGGAGATGTACCACTGTCTGTGACTATCTCCGCCTGTACTACAGTCATGGCTCCAGTAGTCACACCGGCCTTAATCTACCTCTTTGCCCAGCAGTGGGTAAGCGTAGATCCGGTATCCATGTTCATGTCCATTCTGTACATCATGGTTCTGCCTATCGTAGCTGGCGTTGTGGTAAATGCTTTATTTGGCGGTTTCGTTCGCAGTGCCGTATCAGTTATGCCAATGATCTCAGTATTTGCCATCGTGGCCATTGTTGTAGCCGTAGTTGCTGTAAGCCGTGATCAGATCGCCCGTACCGGCCTGTTAATCTTTGCCGTAGTCATTTTGCATAATGTTCTTGGTCTGGCTCTTGGCTATGCTCTGGCAAAGGCTTTCCGTATGGACCTCAAGAAGCGCAAGGCCCTGTCTATCGAAGTAGGCATGCAGAATTCCGGTCTGGGCGTTGCTCTTGCCATGGCCCACTTCAATCCACTGTCCGCAGTTCCAGCTGCCATCTTCTCTGTATGGCACAATATCTCCGGACCAGTCCTGGCCACCGGCTTTGCCAATATGAACGATGATCAGGACAGCGATGATTCTGCCAGCGGCGAGGGCAATGATTTTTCTGACGAGCACGAAGAATTTGCTGCTCCAGCCCAGGGCGCTGCCCAGCAGGCCTGATTTAAGGTAAGTTAAGACGGCAACCCGATGGCGGCCGCATAGCGCGGCCGCCTGAGCCGCAGCACTGGTTGCATTATTGGATGCAGCATCAGCTGCAGTATCACCAGCCGTGCGGATCAGTTGCTGTGCTGCTCTCTTACTTACCTGAAAACACAGTTTTATACTGGCAGAGATCAGGATCTGATAACAGGTATTCCTGTCTGGCATACCCCGGTTAAAGGTACAGCCTCTCCAACCAGGAGGGCTGGCTTACACAACACCTTGTACTCTGGCTGACAGTACCCGCATACACCCCTCTGCCTGACACTATGCTCCCGGCGCCCATGCAGCTGTCTTAACCGCAGCGCGATACTTCGAAGCTGCTATGCTGCGCGCTGCTGCAAGGCTGCGCACTGCTGTGTAGCTGCGAAGTTGCGCGCGGATGCAAAGCTGCGCGCTGCTCAATGCAGCTCACTGCTCAAAGCATAATCACGCTTAAAGCAGTGTTATTGCTGCAGCTGCAACTTAACATTACGTGCCGGAGCGACATCAAACAAGTTTTTGGCTTAATTATTTAACAGCACAGCACTGGATTCTGTCTCAGGGCGCTTAACTTATTGCGCCGCCATGCTCACACTGAAAGTTCTGTAAGGCTTATCTTTATTTCTGTCCTTGTAAGGATTTGATGCCGTGATCTGAGCACAGACATCCGCATAAGGTTTTTTGCTGATGCTGCAGGAGTTCCTCATGAGTCTCAATAACACCCCAACCAAATACATCTGGTTCAACGGCAAAATGGTTAACTATGCTGATGCCAAGGTACACGTTCTTTCCCATGCCTTACACTATGGCACTGCCGTATTCGAGGGTATTCGCGCCTATGCAACTCCAAAAGGCCCATGCATTTTCCGTCTTGACGAGCACATTGACCGTCTTTTCAACTCCGCAAAGATTTACCGCTTCCCTGTTCCTTACACCAGAGAGCAGATCAAGCAGGCCTGCTGCGACATCATCGTAGAAAACGGACTTGAGTCCGGCTATATCCGTCCTCTGGTATTCCTGGGTGAAATCGGCCTTGGTGTACGCATCCCTGAGGGTGCCCAGGCCTCTGCCATGATCGCTGCCATGCCATGGGGTGCCTATCTTGGTGAGGAGGGTCTTGAGAAGGGCGTTAAGGTTGGCGTATCCAGCTGGAACCGTCTGGCTCCAAACACCATTCCTACCGAAGCCAAGGCTGCCGGTAACTACTTAAGCTCTATCCTTATCTCCAATGAGGCTCACCAGAATGGCTATGTAGAAGCCATTGCTCTGGATACTGACGGCTTCATTTCCGAAGGTTCAGGCGAAAACGTATTCTTTGTCAAGAACGGCGCTATCTACACAGCTCCATTTACCAATGGTCTGCTGCCAGGTATTACCCGTCACAGCATCATCACTATTGCCAAAGAGGTCTTAAACATCCCTGTATACGAGCAGAAGCTCCAGCGTGAGATGTGCTACCTCTCTGACGAGGCTTTCTTCACCGGCACCGCCGCTGAAATCACTCCTATTGCCTCTGTCGATGGCATTGATGTCGGCCCAGGCCACCGTGGCCCAATCACTAAAAAGCTTCAGGAAGTATTCTTCGACCTGGTATCAGGCAAGATTGAAGACAAGTGGGGCTGGCTCACTCCAGTTAAGAAGTAAGAATAATTAAGCCTGAGTCCGTAAAGCGGACTCGTGAAGGGCCCCTCCCGGGGCCTTTTCTTTCCCCGATTTTTTATCCCTGAGCTGGCACTGCCAGAGCATTATTTGAAAACAGGTGACTGTGCGTCCTGGGGACGTATCCCTGTTTTTTCATTTGTTTTTATGCCACTTGATATCAGTCGATGCCACTTGGGGACCTGACTCACAATGTGAGCCTGAAAGGACAGCAAATGCCTAAATACCGTTCCAGCGTTACCTACGAGTCCAAGAAAATGGCCGGCGCCCGCGCCTTATGGAAAGCAACCGGCATGAAAGATGAGGACTTTGGTAAGCCTATTATTGCCGTAGCCAATTCCTTTACCCAGTTTGTTCCTGGCCACGTTCATCTCAAGGATGTAGGCACTCTGGTAGCCCGTGCCATTGAGCAAGCCGGCGGCGTTGCCAAAGAGTTCAATACCATTGCCGTGGATGATGGCATTGCCATGGGTCACTCCGGCATGCTCTACTCACTGCCAAGCCGTGAAATCATTGCCGACAGCGTTGAGTACAGCGTCAATGCTCACCAGGCTGACGCACTGGTATGTATTTCCAACTGTGACAAGGTAACCCCAGCCATGCTCATGGCCGCTATGCGCCTGAACATCCCTGTTATCTTCGTCTCCGGTGGCCCAATGGAAGCCGGCAAGATTGAGGGTAAGGACAAGCTCGACCTGGTCGATGCCATGGTTATCGCAGCTGACCCTAACGCTACTGATGAGCAAATCATTGAAGTAGAAACTGCCGCCTGCCCTACCTGCGGCTCCTGCTCAGGCATGTTCACAGCCAATTCCATGAACTGTCTTACCGAAGCTCTTGGTCTTGCCCTGCCAGGTAACGGCACTATCGTAGCTACCCATGCTGCCCGTAAAGAGCTCTTTACCTGTGCCGGTGAAATGATTGTCAAACTGGCCCGTCAGTACTACGAGCATGACGATGACCGTGTACTGCCACGCTCAATCGCTACCAAAGCGGCCTTTGAAAATGCAATGACTCTGGACATTGCCATGGGCGGCTCTACCAACACAGTACTGCACCTGCTGGCCGTAGCCAGTGAGGCTGAGGTTGACTTCACCATGAGTGATATCGACCGCCTGTCACGCAAGGTACCTCACCTGTGCAAGGTAGCCCCTTCCACTCACAAATACCACATCGAAGATGTACACCGTGCCGGTGGCATTATGAGCATCCTGAACGAGCTCAATAAGGCATCTCTGCTCAATACTGAATGCCGTAATGTTCTTCAGATGACTCTTGCCGAAGAGCTGGCTGCATGGTCAATCGATCAGACCTCCAGCCCTGACGTCAAAAAGTTCTATCTGGCTGCCCCGGGCAATGTCCGCACCATCGAGCCTTTCTCTCAGAGCAAATACTATGATGTAGCTGACACTGACCGCGCTGACGGCTGTATCCGCGATAAGGAGCATGCCTATTCTCAGGACGGAGGTCTTGCTGTACTCTATGGCAACCTGGCTGTGGATGGCTGTATTGTTAAGACTGCAGGTGTAGACAGCTCCATTCTGCGCTTTGTCGGCCCTGCCATTGTCTTTGAGTCCCAGGAAGATGCTGTAGACGGCATTTTAGGTGGCAAGGTTAAGGCCGGTCACGTAGTGGTCATTCGTTATGAAGGCCCTAAGGGCGGTCCTGGCATGCAGGAAATGCTCTACCCTACCTCCTATCTCAAGTCCATGGGTCTGGGCAAATCATGCGCCCTGATTACTGACGGCCGTTTCTCAGGCGGTACCTCTGGCCTGTCCATTGGTCACGTCTCTCCTGAGGCTGCCAATGGCGGTAATATCGCTCTTATCAAGAATGGCGACATGATTAATATCGACATTCCTAATCGTCTGATCTCAGTTACCCTTGATGATGAGGAGCTGGCCCAGCGTCGCAGCGCAATGCAAAGCCGTGGTAACCGTGCTTTCCGTCCTGAAAGCCGTGTCCGCGAGGTATCCACTGCTCTTAAGACCTATGCAGCTCTGGCATCCTCAGCTGACCGTGGCGGCGTACGTGACCTGTCCCGTCTTAACTGATAATCAATGACCCGGCTCTTTACCGGGCCCCATAACGACAAAACCCCGGATTGCACTTTACTGCAAATCCGGGGTTTTTCTTTGCTTTCTTTGCAAGGCATACTGCCTGCTGTAGCGTCCCTGATATCGTTACCAGGCAAGACCATGGTAACCAGGGTAAGCCGGTCAGTCTACCAGCATCACAGCACTTATCGCTTCACCTGCAGCCAGCTGGTCCGTCATGGCACATACTTTCTTTTAAGTTTTAGCACGTGCCTGTAACCTATGACCAGTACAGGCCTGGGCTCATGGCCTGGCCTGGCCTGGTGGCCGGGCCCATGGCTGGGGCTCATGGCCTGACCTGGTGGCCGGGCCATATGGCTGCCAGGGCAAGGGCAGGCGTGGCCTGACCGGCCTCAGGCGGCAGCGCAGGCGCCGGGAATCGGCGCTGTGCTGCTGATATGTGCCGCCTGCAGGTGTAGCCGGGACTGCTGTTTAGCGGTGGTCGACCTTACGGGTCAGCCAGTCACCAATAAACTGAACAATCTGCACCATGAGAATCAGAATGACAACAGTGCCAATCATCATGTCCAGACGGAAACGCATGTAACCGTAACGGATAGCCACGTCACCAAGGCCGCCGCCACCGATGGCACCAGCCATGGCTGAACAGCCGATAATCACGATAACAGTGATGGTGAAGTTCTGAATAAGCTCAGGCAGAGCCTCAGGGAGCAGCACCTTGCGCACGATCTGCCATGGGCTGGCACCCATGGAGGTGGCAGCTTCAATCAGACCTGTTGGTACGGTACGCAGAGAGGTTTCCACCAGACGTCCGGTAAAAGGAATGGTACCTACTACCAGAGGAACGATTACAGCTGTAGTACCAATGGAGGATCCGACAATCATCTTGGTCAGAGGACTGATAGCCACCATGAGAATGATGAAAGGGATAGAACGCAGAGCGTTAACAATGGTACCCAGAATGCGGTAGAAATTAGGGCTCTCGAAGAAATAGCCACGGGAGGTGATAAGCAGCAGCACGCCCAGAGGAACACCAAGGGCGATGGAGATTGCTGATGAAGCACCAACCATGTACAGAGTCTGTAAAGTGGCCTCCCATAACAGGCCTGCCATGCGTGAGTACTGTGCCCACTCACTGGAAGTCAGAAAGCTGCTTACGCTGGTCATATCCTAAAACCTCAACCTTGTGAACACGGGCCTTGAGCTCGACAAGAGCGTGCTCAATTTCCTCACGGGAACCACCTACTTCAACCACCATCAGACCAAAAGGCTCTTTCTTGATGTGGTCGATACTGCCACCGAGAATACTGATCATTACCTTGCAGAGCATGGCAACTTCCACGATTACCGGGGCATCAGCCTTAGGTCCAAGGAAGAGCAGCTCGATAACGGCCTTGGAGCCCTCGGTATACTCAGGAACAATCTCAGTATGTCTGAGAAGCTCAGGCAGGTCACGGCGCACGGCAGCGCTGACCAGACGGCGTGTCAGATCCTGCTGAGGATCGGTAAATACCTTGAGGGTAGGGCCCATCTCGGAAATCACGCCACCGTCAATTACAGCCACGCGGTCACAGCATTCCTTGATGACCTCCATCTGGTGGGTAATGATGACAATGGTCAGATTAAGCTTGTCACGCAGATCCGTGAGCAGCTTGAGAATGGACATGGTGGTCTTGGGATCAAGGGCTGAGGTAGCCTCGTCACATAAGAGCACCTTAGGGTTATTGGCCAGAGCTCGGGCAATACCCACACGCTGTTTCTGACCGCCCGAGAGCTGAGCCGGATACATGCGGGCCTTGTCAGAAAGACCTACCAGATCAAGAAGTTCGGTGACGCGGACCTTGATGGCCTCATCGCTCATCTTGCCCTCAAGCTTGAGAGGGAAGGCAATATTGTCAGCTACAGTAGCGGAGGAGAGCAGGTTGAAGCTCTGGAAAATCATGCCTATACGGCTGCGGGCGCTGCGCAGAGCTGACTCACTCATGGCGGTCAGATCCTGGCCGTCCACTATTACCTGACCAGAGGTAGGACGCTCCAGCATATTGATGTGGCGGATCAGGGTTGATTTGCCTGCACCTGACAGACCAATCACACCGAAGATCTCACCTTGCTCAATGGAAAGTGAAATATTCTTCAGGGCTCGTACCTCAGTAGAGGTTCCCTGGTTATACACTTTCTCAATATTCTTAAGCTCGATCACTTGAAGAACACTTCCTGTGCAAAATCTTTGTTTAAGACCAGATAGCGCTCCCATCCTCCACCTGGTCCAACCTTGGGGTATTCCCGTCTTATAACAGCCTGGCGCTCACAGGCAAGGGCCATCACAACAGATGCCAGGCTTTACATAACCTGAAACAGCCTGACTTTGTCTTATGCTCATGTACCTGCAGCTGGCAGATTGTCTCTGCATTATGCAGATGTACCTGCAGCAGGCTGATTATCTCTGCATTATGCAGATGTACCTGCAGCAGGCAGATTGTCTCTGCATTATGCAGATGTACCTGCAGCTGGCAGATTATCTCTGCATTATGCAGATGTACCTGCAGCTGGCAGATTATCTCTGCATTATGCAGATGTACCTGCAAAGGGCAGATGACTGAACATCAAGCATCCTGCATACGAATCATTCAGTACTAATCTGTTGCCTTCGCAACCCGCACTTTACGGCTGTCCCCGGAGCCTGCGCAAGTTCACAGCCATGTACAGCGACCTGCAGCCAGTCCTGACACACAGGACCTGAGGAAGTAAAAACTTCATGCACTGACTGGCGTGTTGAGCTCAGCTGATAAGCGCCGGCCCAAAGCATGGTACCTGGGCTAATGGCTTAGAGCATGACATGGCACTGCATCCACTGCATGAACAATAATGCTCTTTGTGGCGGCAGCCAGTTTGAGCTCAGGCGTACTGCACTGCAGTGCGCCGGCAGGCCAGCAAAGGCAGTGCTCAGCACAGCAGCTGTCAAAAATCACAGTAAAACTTGGATGGCACCGACCGCTGATATCCAGCATGCTGCAAACAACAGGCATGTAAGTGAGACTGAAGACAAAAAATAATTCAGGCAGACTTAAGAGAGCACCTCTATGCTGTCATTTGCCCGGCAGCTGCTAATATTCTGATGACTCAGGTCAGAGCTGAGGATAGACGATGCTCCTTTTGCATTTCAGGCAGCGTAGAGGCCATCAATGCCGGGCAGCGTCAAAAAGACGGGATTTTTTTTGCGCAATCAACTCTCCCGGAAGCGCACACAATGCGTCCCCGGTTGCATTACAGCTGGTTAAACTGCGGAAAATCTGTTTTTGAGGGGATGGTTATTTTATCATATTTTGTGAGCTGCATTACAGAAATGTGCCACTTTATGGCACATATCCCTTATCCGCCCTCCTACTGCACAGCCCCTGCCCTGTTCCTGCTCATTCATGCCGCTCTACTCCATGTCGACTCTAAACGCTCACGCATGGAGACCTTCACAGATACAGTGAATGCTGCTGCCGCCGCCACAGTGGCTGCCACTGCCTCACCGTCCCATTCTGCTGCATACCAGCCTGTCAGGCATAGTGTCCCCTTCGCGGCTGCACTCACTCTGGGCTCCACGACTCAACCCGGTACGGAGGACCAGGCGCTGTCTAAAGGTCATAACGAGGTACATTACCTGTGAAGCAAAGGCATCCAGCCGCAGGCCTCAGGCCTCAGCAGCAGACTCCCAGCCATTGACCGTCTCTCCCTCTCCCTCTTCCTGTTGCATTTATGCCGCAGTACCATGAACAAAGGTAAGGGAGAGTGAGTCAGGACAGGCCATGGAACGCTCATGAGGCAGAGGCAGTCCGATACTCAGTCGCTCCTGGACTAAGTTGCTCCGAGTCTAAGCTGCTCTGATTCTCAGTCGCTGCTCGTATTTTTCCCTGCTGTCGCTGTCATCGGGAGGACTGGTCTTTCATAATGATTTCGTAAGCGGCCACAATGGCCAGGAACTGGGCATTGAGCTCCTCTTTCTGACTCTGGGAGAAGCTGTCGTAATCGGCTATGTGGTCAGGATGATATTTGAACGCAAGGCGGCGGTACTGGCGCTTAACCTTATCAAGCGGACTGTTAAACTCAAGACCCAGGGTAATGTAGGCCTTTTCCAGCCTGGACAGGAAGCGCCCGCCCCCTGATGCGCCCGCAGTACTGCCAGTTCGCTCACGCCACTGCCTGCCAGCTCCGGCCGCACCACTGTCCCCTGCAGTGCTGTCAGCACCACTACTGGCGCCGGCGCCCTGAGCGCGAGCTCTGTCCGATGAATTGCCTGAGCTGCCTGATCTGCTGTCTGCACCGGCAGCAGCGTCAGCGCCAGCAGCGTCAGCGCTGGCCCCAGAGGTGGCGTCTGCACCGGCAGTGCTGCCATTGTCTGAGTAATCGGTGCTGCCCTGGTAATACCATTGACCATTGCTGTAGGTGTAGGAGTAGCTGTAATGGCCCGAGCTGCCATTGAAGGTGTCATCGCTGTCCGTACTCTCAGAGGATTGGCTGCCGCCCTGAGCATTGCCCGAGGCAGATGACGCAGAGGTTGCAGCCGCTGCCTGAGCTGCGGCGGCTGCCTGCATCTGCTGGATAATCCAGCTTTCCCTGATGCGGGCCTGCTCCTGGTTGAGCAGGAAGAAGTAGCGGTTGTAATAATCGGCGTTAATGCTGTCTTCAGGCACGCCCAGCAACAGCGATCCCCAGTGCTTTACCAGGGGCTGTTCAAGAATCAGACGGTAGTCAATAAAGCCTTTCTTAAAAGGCTCCACACTCATCAGTGTTCTAATGATGAGTACAAAGGTAAGCTCGCACAGATAAGGACCGCACTGACGGTTCATGGCTTTTAAAAAACTGTCCTCACGTGCCGGATCAGGACGGTCGAGCAGGGCACTCAAATATACACGGCTGCCGCGCTCCAGGCGGCGTCCCTGCGCCCCCGTCGAGGCCATGAAGGAGGCTATATGAGCCAGCGCCTCCTCACAGGCCTGCTCACGTGCCTGCATCAGCAGCTCACGGCTGCTGCGCCCCCTGGCATCAGCTCCATCTGGCCATTTGATAATCACTGCCCACGAGACAGCTCCCCTGCTGTCAGCATCTCCCGCCCCTGCAGAGGTCCCACCTGCCTGCCCATAGTCTTCATGAGCCGATGACGTATCGGCAGCGCCAGCCGATTCGCCAGCCGCACCAGCGCCACCAGCCGCTGCGCCAGTCGGACCGGTGCCAGCTGCAGCATCAGCTGCGGCTGCCTCACTTTCGGCATGAGCACGTGCCTTGGATAAGCTATTCTCCTGATGAGATCTGTCATCCTTTCTGGAGGCTGAGCTGTTGTCTGTTGTGCCATCTGATGTACCGCCTGTTGTGCTGGAGCTTTCGGGGCCATGCTGCTCATGGTGCTCTGTATCGCGCTCAGGTGATGAGTCTTTGAGCTGAGTGAAAAGCTCATCAATGCGCTCCTGCAGGTCCACTCCACCCACACGGTAAACAGCCATGGCCTGAATGGTCAGCAGGTGATAGAACATGCGGCGGCTTGCAACCATACGGTTGCGCACAAAAAACAGAACTTCATCTGAATTGACACGGTTGCGGCTGTACCAGGTGTAGATAACACTTGCCCCCACAGCAACCCCGGCACATACCAGGTACATCACATCCTGACGGGCAAAGCGGCCAAAGATAATCTCAAGAGCACCGAAGATCAGCGGCACAGCCAGCACACTGACGAAGGTAGCTACCAGGAGCATGCGAAAAAAGCGCCCCAGATGCACCAGAAATACCCTGATCATAGCTGCTCCCATATATGTCAAAACCGCCCGGTCATCAGCCTCAGCTCCTTACCGGCCTCTGCCCTGCAGGCACAGTCGCCATTGCAGGGAAACTCATGCTAACAAATAAGCATGACAAACAACAGTTACGCGCCCCAGCCCGCAATAAGTTATCTGCATCCCGCCTGCTGCCTGGACTGCCAGGAGCACAATGCCAGCAGCCGTCCACAGCTGACCGCTGCCAGAACAGCCGGGATCACACTGCACGCAGCCGTCCGCATCTGTGTTGAGCGGAGCTCGTAACAGCGCTCAATGAGCACCTTGCTGCGCTGCAAGCAATAGCGAGTCGCCATAGCCGACTGCAAGTGCTCTGCAGAGGTGCTTCCCGGCCTGCAGCATGCCGGCCTGCAGGCGGGCTGCAATGGCTTACTACCGGGTTTTCCGGGATGCAGACTCAGGTACTGACTGCGGTATTTTCTTTATGGGGGACTGCATGTTTGAGCATGCCCAGGCTGAGGTGGTGGCGGCTGCCTGTGTTTTTCTGGCAGCTGCGCTGATTTTTACAGAGATAGACTGTTGGGGTGATGGTAGCCGGGCAAGGAGGTGTAATGGGCCCCTGGACATGGTGTGACTAAATTGCGCACCTGCCAGGCAGATGGTGTGGCAGCGGCCTGTCCACGCGCCCTGCGGGGGTGCCCGGCGCGGTGGCAGCGCCTTACAAGCCATAAAATAAATGCTAGAATATCCTGATCATTTCAGTGCCCGTGGTGCGTCTGACAACGGTGTGCTGAAGCTCTTAATGTGTGGGACCCAGGCATGTAACAGGCACTGCCGTCTTTAAGGACATGACGCCTGATAATGCCAGTATAAAAGCGTTATTCATCAGGAACGGGAGCATGCCTGCATCTCTCAGGCTCTAATGCAAACTCATATACTTTGCTCTGTAGTATCTGACCCTTGCATAACGGGAACTTTGCTGCCTGTGCAGCTGTCTCATCACATTATGCTTTTGTGCCGGAAACAGCGCCGGCTCTGGCTTTTAGCTTAGGTTTTTTTCTGGATTTTGCTGATGACTTACTCTAACGAGGGGAAGACCCCAAACCAGGACTCTGCTGACATCAAGGCTCAACAGGAAATCAATATCGATGATCTCGATATGGAGACCCTGGAGCGTCTGACCAGCCCTGACAACGATCAGGATCCCGCCTCAATAATCAGCGCCCTGTCCGCCTCAGCTGCCAGCTCAGACTCTGAGCCTGAATCTCAGAGCTCATCTGCCCATTCAGCTCCATCATCAGCAGATCCTTCTGCCGATGATATTGCCTATGCCGTCGACCAGATGGCCTCAGGCAGTGCCGACTCCCCATCAGCTGCTTCTGCCTCAGCTGACTCCTCTTCATCAGCCTCCCTGTCATCCCAGGCATCAGACGATATGGAGCTCGATCCATCAACCTTTGCCGGCAGCAATCTGTCCATGGGTGATGACAGCTCTGACAGCTCAGACAATATGGACAGCTCCAGCAGTTCTGACCTTTCACAGAGCTCAGCAGCAGATGAGATGTCCACAGCAGCTCACGCTGGCTCCGGTGCCGTATCCCCAGCCGGTGCTGCTGTTGATGCCACCATCAATGACAATGAGTCCCCACGCCTGCGTGTCTATGACGACGAAGGCAACGAACTGAGCCCGGGCCAGATAGACGGTGCCGCCAGCGCTGCCCCTGCTCCGGCCTCTGACAGTGATGCTCAAAGCTCCGTCAGTGACAGCACCTCACAGAGCAGTGTTGCACAGAGCAGTTCAGATACCTTTGCCCACAACGAACTGTCACCTGCAAGCTTTGCCGGCGCGCAGGGCATCAGTTCATCACCTGAGGGGGCAGCCATTATTCTTTCCCAGAGCAGCCAGGACGATAACACCTCATCATCCTCGATGCTGGTTGACTCAGCTGCTACTGATGATGACAACAGCTTTGAGCTTGATATCCAGAACGCAGCTCAGAGCATGTCTATCTACGAGCCAGATCCTGTCACTGCCGGTTCTGACGGCAAGGACGGCCTGACAGCTCAGACCGCCGCCATGGTTGCAAGTGCCGCCGGTCACGAAGAGCCGGTCACAGCTCAATCCGCTTTTTCCACTGAGGCATCAGCCCAGGCCACCGGCGCAGATGCTGGCGGGGCCGACGCTGGCGAGGCTGCTGGCGCAGTCGACAGCTCAGTGGGCGCTGCTGGCGCTGCAGGAGGCTCTGCCGGTGCTGCAGGCGGCGCCCTGTCAGGCTCTGACCTTGCTGCCTATGTCAACACCGGTATCAGAACCGGTGGTACCGCCCCTGATGGCGCCCGTGTCATGAGCAATGCCCAGATTACCTCTGAGGGCACTTCGGCCATTATCGGTCTTAATGAGCGTCATGTAACTCCGGTACGCGAGCCATCAGTAGCTGTAGCCCGCAATATGAGTGCTGACGACCTTGCCATTCTGGCCCGCTTCAATACCCGCTCATCCCGACCATCCCATGATGACCATGCTCAGGCCTTTGCGCAGAATGATGCCTCTGCCACTCAGGGCGCCTCTGCACAGCAGGCTGCATATGATATGAGCAGCGCTGCAGCCGAGGTTGCCGATGAAGCTGCCGCACTGTTTGGCGCTAACGGCATCCAGACGGGAGGCACTGTACCTGATGGCGCCCTGGTCATGAAGAACTCCCAGATTACTGCAGGTGGCACTTCAGCCATTATTGGTCTTGAGACCAGACAGAACAGCGCCCCTGCCAGCATAAACTCTGATGATGATGTCATCAGCGCCGCTGCCCGTGCCGTGGATGAGGCTGCTGCCGCACTTTCAGGCGGTGCCGCCGCTGGTGGTGCCAGTGCCACAGGCGGCGCCGGTGGCGCAGCTGCAGCCAGTGCCGCTGCTCTCAGCGGCATCAGAACAGGCGGTACCGTGCCTGATGGCGCCAAGGTCATGAGCAATGCCCAGATTACCTCTGACGGCGCTGCTGCCATTATTGGCCTTGGTGAACGTCATGTTACTCCGGT
This sequence comes from Anaerobiospirillum sp. NML120511, assembly GCF_023050955.1. Taxonomy (NCBI): domain Bacteria; kingdom Pseudomonadati; phylum Pseudomonadota; class Gammaproteobacteria; order Aeromonadales; family Succinivibrionaceae; genus Anaerobiospirillum; species Anaerobiospirillum sp. NML120511. Next base: position 17,732 of record NZ_JALKIK010000044.1, on the reverse strand, counting down.
ACGTGAACCGTCTACTGCCTCAGCCCGTCAGATGAGTGCAGAAGATCTGGCTATTCTGGCCCGCTTTAATACCAAATCAGATCGTCGTTCCCGCAAGGACAGAAATGCTGACAACGGTGCTGACAGCGGCGCCCTGATTATGAATGAGTCCACCATGAGCGATACCGGCTCCACAGCCATTGTCGGTCTTGGTGAGAGCCATGTTACCCCGGTTCAGCAGGTCAATCCTGAGCTTAACCGTGCTGGTGTCCCTGTGCTTGAGGATGTGGACAGCGAAATGCGCAGTCCTTACCGCATGCAGGCCCGCGACCATGAGTCCCTGCATGAAACCGGCTCAAGCAATATCATTGTTGACCGCAAGCATGCTCAGAACAATGCACCAGTAACCACCATTTTTGAAAATGGCATGGTAATGGACGAAGGCCATACCGCCATTATGGGTCTTGAGAACCGCGCCGCAGCTCCTGAGCGCGATGAAAGCTCAACCCTGATCACCGGCATGCAGGCTGACAATCTGGAAAGCCTCCACGCATTTAATGAAGAATATGCCCGCAGCAAGCAGGCTCACTTTGAGGCCAATGCCCGCTTCCGAGCCGAAATGGACGCTGAGCGCAATATGGCCGAGCGCGGCCTGAATGCCGCCCAGGGCGGTGCTGGCAGTGCCGCTGTGGATAACAGTGGCGCAGGCGGCTCAGCCGGTAGCGCAGCTGCTGGCATGGCAGCCTCCCAGTCCGATCTGGACAGCCAGATGCTGGCCGGTATTACCCAGACTGATTCAGTCTCTGGTGGTGAGCAGCAATGGCAGGACTACGAGGGCAGCAATGGCGCCGATGGTCAGCCTCAGTGGCCTGATCAGCGCTACTATGCATCTGAGCAGCCTCAGTCAGCGCCAGGCGAGTATTACGATCCACTTTATGACACTGCTCCTCAACGCCGCAATTCCGGCTCCTGGCAGCAAAACCAGGAAAACTATGCGCCTCAGGACAACAGCCGCAACGATTACTACAACTGGTCAGAATATGACCAGGGCGAGGTGCAGGCCCGACCTGTTGACCGCCAGAGGCCAGAGGATGACGGCCCTCACTATGTGGTAGGACGCCAGCCACGCTATGCTCAGGAACCAGAGCCACAGCCACAGGCCCGTGATCAGGAAGAAGAGCAGGTTTATGTGGGCACCTACGCCAGCCGTCTGGCCCGTGAAAAGGCTCAGAACAGTGCCGAGCGCGGTCAGCGCAGCGATTCGCTGCGCGGCGACTCCATGAGAGGCAGTGACCTGCGCGGCGGCGACATGCACGAGCGCGAGCAGGCTGCCCGCAACGGTCATGTGCAGCACTTTGATGAAAATGGCTACCCGGTAGATGATTCCTGGCAGTCTCAGTCCCAGGGCAACTTTGCTCAGGGATACGAGCAGGAGGACAGCTGGTCATCCCGGCCTCAGAACTTCGGTCCTGACGGCATGCCGCTGCCTGATAATGCTGCAGGTGAGGCCATGGGCGACTCTGGCTCTATGGTCCCTGGCGGCGTTGCAGACACTGCAACTGCCATGGGCAGCGCCGGAGCTATGGGCAGCGCCGGTGCCATGGAGCCAAATGGACCTGCAGTCTCAGGACAGAACATGGGGCCTGATGGCATGCCATCACCTGACATGTCCGGCAGCTCTGCCCGATGGAATGAAAAGCCTGCTGAGGAAGAGCGCTCAGGTCCGGTACCTGCCGGTATGGGCGATGGTCCTTTACTGCAGGTTGAGCTCAACCAGGCTCAGGCCGGTAACGGCACCTGGGAAGAGCCTGCTGACGGCCCTGTATATCATGTAGGTCCTAAGGAAAATACCCGCAGAATGCAGGAGCTCATGGCTGAGCGCCCTGTATACGCCATTGGCGTCAAGAGCAGCAATGCTGACGTTATGGCCAATATCGAGGCTACCCGCAACAAGATTCAGGGCAATCGTGCCCTGCCGCCAATGAAGCTCAATAACGATCCTTTTGAGGAGACTCCAATGACTCCTGAAGAGGATGCCGCCTATGAGCAGGCTCTGGCTGAAGCTGCCCGTGAGTCCATGGCTGCACCTCAAAGCGAGGTCATAAGACGTGCCCGCATCCTGGCTCAGGGTGATGGCAAGGGCAAGGATGATGGCCGTGAGAGCAGCTCTGAGGGCAAGAGCTCAGGGGCTGATGAGGGCAGCGTATTTGCATCTGAGTTTGCCTCTGCTGCTGCCATGTCCGGTGCTTCTGTAGATACCGGCAGCAAGAGCAGCGAGGGCGAGTTTGGCTCTGACACTCTCAGCCGCGTAGCTGCTGATGCTTCAGAAAACGAAGAGCAGATGCTGGCCGTTCAAGAGGACCGTCTTGCCGAAGAGGCCGCCGGCAAGCCTGATAACCGTGAGGTTATCGAACCTCTCAACAAGAACGGTGAGCCACGCAAGAAAACTGACGACAGAAAAGAGCCGCTGATTGCCCGCGCCAATATCAAAGACAATGTAGGCTTTGGCATGATGATTTTCCTGTATATCCGTCAGCTCTTTGCCTCATTCTTTACTCACACTACCCTGCCGCTGGCTGCTCCACAGCTGGCCATGCGTCTTGGTCCATGCTACCCAAGCTCCATGCCGGTACCGTTCTTCTTTGTAGGACTGCTGGCAGGTCTTTCAGGCAGTGTGCTGCATGCCACCATAGATCTTAACTATGTGGGCTCGATATCCTATCTTGCCTACCTGATGCTGACCGGACTTACAGCTTACAAGGGCATTTACCGTATCTGCTCGTACATCACGCGCAGACGCCATGACTCCATACTGGTATCGGCCTCAGTAATGGTTCCGATGCTGATATTTATCTGGCTTGCCAATACGCTTATTGTAATTACTGACGGTATTGTTGAGGCCACGGCAGCCTTTGCCATTGCCTCCATGCTTTCGGCAGCAACCGCAACTTCGCTTACCTGGAACTTCCCACAGGATCCAATGGACTCTCTGGGCCGCATGACCACCCGTGGTCTGCTCTTTGTCATCCTGCTGAGTCTGATGGCAGCCTTTGGCCTGCTCAACTATATTGTGGGCCTGTCCGTTCTGGGTGTGAGCATAGTCATGCGCCTGATCTTCGGCTACTTCATTGCCCGCAATCAGGGTACTGCCCAGCGTCCATATGTCTACGCACTGCAGATGCTCACTCTCTTTGCCATACTCTTTGACCTCATTTTGTTAAAGAGCCAGCACTATGAGTTCCTGAGCTACTCAACACTGGAATTTGTCCACTTCCTGCGCAGCTACAGCACCATGTTCTAAAGCGCAGGCTGCGCCACGGCGCACCGGCGCAGCCGCTGCACGGCAGCAGCTGTGCCGCATACCCCACAGGGCCCGACTGTTTACAGCCGGGCCCTGTGCTTTTGCAGCATTGCATGCTGGCCGCCATGCCTGACATGCCCGCAGCGGGCCTGCAAGGGCCTGGCTGGCGGGCCAGTTGCCGCTTTTGTCGGACTGATCAGGCCATTACTATTGCTTTTGCAGGCAAAGCCATTAAAATCTTATATCTGTCTGATTTTCCGTGCCCGTGCCAGAGTGCACAGCCGAAATTCACCTGAGCTGCCACGGCTGCATGGCCTGTGCTGCATGCCTTACGCTGCATACTGCATTAGTGCAGTTGTATGCTGAATGATGCATGATGCTTGATGCTTTCCTGCAGTTGCATGCTGCAGTGCAGACTCAATCGACAGACATATGCTCATCCGCCCGACCGGTAAGTTTATGCTCATAAACCCTGTGACGGGGAAGTGATGCAAAGTGAAACCTGAGCAGGTTTTTGCCTGCCCGGCCATTTAGATGTTAGGAGTTGATTTATGGCTCATGTAGTGAGAATGCAGACCGAGTGTCCGCCAGATGCCCACAAGGTTATCCGTCCACCTGAGAAAGCGGTAAAGGCCACTGTCTGCGTAAAGCTCAACGAAGCCGAAATGAAGGAATATGGCGCTGAGGACTTCTGCAATGCCCTCTCCTTAATGAGCTCAAAGCCACTGCTCATGTGCTCTGATGAACTGCGCAAGACCATTGCCCAGCACAAGGCAGCAGCTGAAATCGACCCATGCTACCTGCAGCTCAGTGCCGACGGCAGCGAAGCTCAGATCAGCTACGACGACGGTGCTGTAGGCCCAAGCATGCCTGTAGTTGACCTCACTGCCGATGAGGAAAAGCTCAAGACCTTCCTCGATCAGCTCACTGTGCGCCAGTTTGTCATCATCGACTCTTATGCCATGCTGATCCTGCGCTCCATCTCAACAGTATTCCCATGGGATCCACTCCTTGCCGGTGACTACTTCCGTCAGTACCTCAAGGCAAGAGAGCTTGCCAAACCTGAGGACCTCGATCTCTTCATCCAGGTACGCTACGGCCGTATTGACGGCTTCTCCTTAAAGAAGACCCACGAAGACGCCTACCGCTTCCTGCAGCTCGAGCGCAAGCTGTACTTACAGTACCCAACTGACGACGACGATTAATTTCCTGCAGGCCCAGGAGCCACAGCCCAGGCCCCGGCGCAGGCTGGACCTGCCAGGCATGCGCTGCGTGTGGCCAGCCAGGCATGCGCTGTGGGTGGCCAGCCAGGCATGCGCTGTGGGTGGCCAGCCTGAGCTGTGCCAGGCCGGGGCCCTGATGCAGGAACACCGCCGCCAAAAGCTCCAGGACCGGAGATTCATGTCCGGGGGCTGGCGGCGCTTTCGTATTTGAAGAGATTGCTATTATGTCTGACACACTGGAACTTGCCAAAAAACTGATTTCCCTCAAGTCCGTCACTCCTGAAGATGCCGGCTGTCAGGAAGTGCTCTCAGGTATTCTGGAGCCTGTAGGCTTCAAGTGCCGCACACTGCGCGAGGGCATGTACCCTACCTTTAATCTGCTCGCCCTGCATTCGGCCGATCCTCAGGCCAGTTTCGAGGGTGATCCGGCCCTGTTAAAGAGCAATCCTGGCCCTTATGATGCCAGCGGTCTCAAGGCACCAGGTCCTTTTACCATTTTCCTTGGTCATACTGATGTAGTAGGTCCTGGCGATACTGCAGCCTGGACCAGCGATCCTTTTGATCCAGTTATCCGTGATGGCATGCTCTATGGCCGTGGCGCTGCTGACATGAAGAGCTCTGATGCCGCCATGACCATTGCTCTGCGCAACTTTGTAACCAGACATCCTGACTACAAGGGCACTGTGGGTCTGCTCATGACCTCCAATGAAGAGGGTGATGCTGTAGGCGGTATTCCTTACGTAGCCGAGTGGCTCAAGAAAGAAAAACTCTATCCTCAGTACTGCATCGTAGGAGAGCCATCAAGCTCAGAAAAGTTCGGCGACACCATCAAGATTGGCCGTCGTGGCTCCATGACTGCCCATATCACCATCAATGGCAAGCAGGGCCATGTTGCCTACCCGCATCAGATTGACAACGCCGCTCACAAGGGAGCTCAGCTGATTGCAGCTCTGGTAGAGCACCACCTTGATGACGGCAATGAGGATTTCCCTCCATCATCCTTTAACGTAACCAATTTCAACGCCGGCATGGGCGCTGAAAATGTAGCACCGGGCACCTGCCAGATCATGTGCAACTGGCGCTTCAACCCGCTGCAGACTCCAGTCAAGCTCCAGCGCATGATGGAAAAGAAGATGGAACAACTGGGCATCTACGCCACCGTTCGTTATGTGGTTAACGGCCTGCCTTTTATCAGTTCCCGTGACGGCCTGCTGGTCAATGCCATGCGCTATGCCGTCATTGCCAACACTGGTGTTACCCCTGATCTCAACACTCTGGGTGGCACATCCGACGGCCGCTTCATTGCTCCTCTGGGCACTGAGGTAGTAGAGTTCGGTCCGATCAATGCCACTATTCACCAGGTTAATGAGAACGTCTGCGCCGCCGACCTTGACACCCTGACCGCAATCTACGAGCAGGTACTCGAAAAGCTGCACCTCTGACCGGCACCAGCCCAGCATCCCAGCCGCGACTGAACAATCCCCGTCAGGGGGCAATCGCGGCTGTCATGGCTGTCGTAGCCGTGCCTGGCACAGTCCCGGCAGCTCCGCCGCAACAGCGCCTCCGCAGCTGCGCAGCCCCTGCAATGGCAAAAACAGGGACAGTTTACAAAACCATAAAAAAAGCGCCTTCTGAATTTCAGAAAGCGCTTTTTTATGTCGCTGCACTGAAGTGCTGCAGCTAGCCTCCAGCCAGTGCTGCAGCTGGCCGCCAGCCAGCCCTGCCGGCTGCATGAAAGGCCGCAGGCGATCAGCCTGCAGCCTTGCTGATCAGGCAATACCCAGCACATACTGCTCAGCGTCCAGAGCAGCCTGGCAGCCCTGACCTGCGGCTACTACGGCCTGGTGGTACTCAGGGAAGGAGCAGTCACCGGCTGCAAATACGCCTGGAACTGAGGTAGAGGTGACAGGGGATTCGCTCTTTCTGGTAACGATATAGCCGCTCTTGTCGAGCTCGAGCTGATCCTTGAAGACATCGGTAGCAGGAGTGTGACCGATGGCAACGAATACGCCATTGAGGTCAATCTTGCGCTCTTCGCCCTTGACGTCTATGACAATGCCGTTTAACAGCTGCTCACCAACATACTCCTTGACGGTGGCATTAAGGATTAACTCCATCTTGCCAGTCTTTACCATCTCGTTGACGCGCTCTACCAGAACCTGCTCGGCACGGAAGCCTTCACGACGGTGGATGAGATAGACCTTGGAGCACAGATTGGCAAGGAACAGAGCCTCAACAAAGGCTACGGATCCGCCGCCGATAACAGCTACGGTCTTGTTTCTGAAGAACATGCCGTCACAGGTAGCACAGGCGGAAATACCACGACCCTTGAACTGAGCCTCAGATGGAATATCGAGGTAGCGGGCACGGGCACCAGTGGCAATAATTACTGAACGGGTCTTTAACTCCTGACCACCAGAAAGCTTGAGAGTCTTGATTTCGCCCTTAAGGTCGGCACCGACTACTACGTCGGCAATACCCTCAACGCCCAGCTCATTGACGTGCTTAATCATGTTCTGCATGATGTCAAAGCCGCTTGGATCACCAACAGCGCCAGGCCAGTTGCCTACTTCTGGAGTGGTAGTAAGCTGACCGCCCTCTTCAAAACCTTTTACCATTACAGGGTCGAGCTGGGCACGTGCAGTATAAATGGCAGCAGTGCATGCAGCCGGGCCGGATCCGATAATAACTACTTTGTGAATCTTCTCATCAACCATACGAACCTCTCCAGTCATCTCAGCTAAAACTGATAACAACAAGATCAAGCAGATCAGCTTCTGAAGTGAAGCAGAAGGAAAAAACCATGCAAGCTTCCGGATCTTTACAGCTGCTGCTGAAGCACCTCCAAAAGCTATCCCTTGAGTTAGTCTAATGATACCCAATTGGGAAATATTTTGCTCGACTTTGTAAAAAGCCCGTGCCATCGGGCTCTGGCGGCATATACAGGCCAAAATCTACAGCAATTTTTGTCAAATAGACCTGCCCAAACCCTGTAAGAGCGCGCTATTTTTTATCACTTCAGGCCATTACAACACCACCTGAGCGCAAGAAATATCAAACTAAAAAGCCTATTGCCCATCCAAAAATACCATTTTTCTCAAACCACCATGAGGCACAGCCTCCATAAATTCCCCGACAAGCCTGACAGCCCCGGCAACAACGCGCCCTCCCCCTGACCAGCTCTCCACCAGAAAAAAGTACCATTCCTGCCAGAAAAATTCCCCACTTACTGCCAGCCGCCCCAGCTCGTCATACAGGCAAACCGCCCCAGGCAAACAACGCCCGGCAAACAGGCGCGGGCAGGACAGCGCCAGGCGATGCTTGCACGGCGATACCAGCCTGGCGCGGCCAGGCATCCAGCACGCAAGAAAAGGGCGTCTGGTTAATGGCTGTCGATCGTCAGTGGCCGCTGACTTAGCCGGGTGTTTACGGACGCCCGGAAATGGCAAAGGGCTCTCTGAGTATGTTTCAGAGAGCCCTTTGCGTGAGTCTGGATGTCATGACAGGTTATGGCACTGGCCCTGCTCCTGTCACTGACATATAGCGCTGATTAGCGTGGAGCCTTTACTGGAGCTGGTGCAGCGGCTGCCGGAGCTGCGGCTGGTGCAGGAACCACTGGAGCTGCACCGGCAACAGGTCCCTCAATGTGGCCCTTTACGTAGTCACGGATCTTCAGGCGCAGCTGGTAGTCAAAGTCACGTACGGCACGGCGTGCAGTGTTAACGTCCTGAGCATACCTGGTGATGGTAGCAGCATTATCACCGTCGGCAATGCGGGCCTTGAGGATCTGCTTCTTGATGAACTCCTGATCCTTTAAAGCCTGCAGCTGGTCAAAGTCAGCCTTGAACACCTTGTTGAAGTCCTCACCTGCACACTCGGCAATAAAGGTGTTGTGCTGTGGACACCAGGTGCCAAGGGCCTTACCGGCGCCAGGACCCATGTGAGGAGTCAGGTGGGCAAGGTGATGAGCCTTGCCGTGGGCAGCCTTAACATGCTTTGGAGAGCGTGGGCCGGTATAGGCACGTGAGCCCGGTGCTGGTGGCATGCTATTTAAATGTGGGCACTCACCGGAAGCAGCGCGTGGACCGGTGCCGTTGCGTGGGCCCATGGCTGGACCCTGGCCATAGTAATCCCCGGCATTACCAAAGGCTGGATGTGGAGCGGTTACCAGCTGAGTCTCGGCCGGTGCGGCTGGTGCTGGTGCTGGAGCTGCAAAAACAGCAAAGGAAGAGGCGGCAACAGCAGCTACAACGGTAAGCTTAAGTACATTTCTCATAGTAAATTCCTCAAATTCATTAACTTTTGCATCACATCAGCACTTGCGCCCGTATGCGCCTGCCTGAAGGCTGACTCAAACCTGTCAGCCGCATAGCCCGATCCTGAGGAAAAATCTTCTGAGGGATCTGACCTTACGCTGCTATCCGGGGGACACTCAGATCAGCTTTTGCGCAGTATGCGACGGCATGTCACTCATTGGTGAATCTGACTACCATACTAGCGCCCGAATGTTAGTAATATCTTAGCTTTGCGTCAGTTTTTACTGTCCAAATCCTAATTCTGGCCTGTTCATGCCTTTTATCTCATTATCTATGTCACAAATGCAAATCACAAAACACCTTATGAAATCAGGCTGATCATCTTTCAGAAAATGCAGCCGGGCCCGCGCATAAGCCACTGTTAACCGAAAGTCAGACTGACATAACGAAATCTTTAAAAATGTATTGCCGTCGAAATTTACCACTGTCACTGTGACAGCAAATCCTCTTTCCACAAAAACAAAAGGGCTGTAAACAGCCCTCAGAAATTAAAAAATCACGCTCCAGATCACAACAGCAGCGATCCTGCCTCATTTTAAGTCACCCAGGAGACCACCTGCCCTGAAGGGCGGCAAGCTCCCGGATGCAGCTGCCACAGGGCGGCGCATCTGCTCTGACCATTACCATGGTTATAGCCAGGCAATGCGTACGGTCCGGCTACGGTCCGGCTACGGCCAAGGCCAGGGGCCAGACAAGGCCCGGCCAGGGCCTGGGCCACAGGCCAGGCCCTTGAGTACAGCCCAGAAAGCTTTTGGCCTGTAAGACCAGCACAGGTTCCATAACGCTGCATGATGTGAAACAGCATGCACGTCCATACTGGCTCCTGGCACGCAGCGGTGTGGGTCAGACCTTGCCTGAATCAGATGATGACAGGATTGTAGATATGTACAGCTTAAGGCAGGCAAGAAGATCCTTATTATGACGGCTGATCAATCTATACACAGTACTCTTGGTTACTTCATCTTTGCTGCCCAGGGACTCATTACAGCTGATTCTGTACAGATCGAGCATTCTTGTTGATGCACGGGCAAAATCGAGCAGTAATGGCTGCTTTTCTCTCTTGCACATGGCAAGAAAGTTAATGTTGTAGGTTTTTCCGGCGACCTTTGCAGCTTTCTGACACAGCCACTGTTCGTTGAGCGCTGCAATTATCTGTTTGAAGCCATGCTCGTCATTCTCAACTGTACATACATAGTACACAGTGCTGGCGTTCTCCGGATTCCTGTTAAAACTATCCAGAGCCTTCTTTGTAACCCTCTTTCCGGCAGGCTGTGAATAAATGGTCTTTTTCACCAGGGTCTTTAAGCCCTCAAAAGGATAAAGCTCATCCTTCAGCTCATCAGGAAAGAGTTTTTTATTCTTCTTGCCAAGACTCTGCAGCTCACTGAGTGAAACAGCCTCGACAGTTACTTTTTCCATATTGCCGCCATGAGTATATGCCTCAGATACAAAGCTCCTGTGCGACTTGCATTTTTCCAGATCCTTGCTGTTAAAGATCTGCTCTGTCTTTGTTACAACAAGCGGACTGCAGAAATCTACTGACTTAAACTCGCCATTGTCCAGGTCATACATGAAATCGTAATAATCGTCATCATCATCATCATCACATTCATCATTGCCAGTGTCGGTAGAGCCAGCTGCAATAAGCAGCTCTACACCACTGGAAAGAATGCCTTTGAACAGATGACCCGAGTGAGGAAATGCCTCTGTAACAAAGATATTGCCGGAAATGCTGCCAAAATGAGAGCTTAGTCTTTTGTAAGACTGCTCGTCCTGCTCCTCGGCGGCAACAAATATCAAATCTGAAAGTGATCGATCAGAGATGTTGTATATAAGCGCTTTCCAGAAAAGTGCGCTCTTGTTTATGTTTAAAGGGTTAATAGCCTGTGTATAAAGAATATCTCCCACGGATATGTCCATGAAAGCACGATCAGAGGTCAGGGCCTGGCCCCTGAGAAAACCATAGTCGGCCTTATACCCCAGTCGGTCCTGACTGACAGATGCCTCAGGAAAAGCTTTAAACCAGAACCCAGCTTGATCACTGGAGGTCGGAAAATCCTGATTTCTGCATGCTTCATCCCATGCAGCCATGACAAATGCCATATCAACAGGGGAATGATCCTGATGTGGCGGAAGAGAGTCTGGCAACAGAACGTTAATTGCTGCTGTGAAATCAGAATCAGCTGAGAGCTTGGCACCAACACTTTCAAAAGATCCGCAATCTGAAGACATGGCGATGAAGACAGCCCATAAAGTAGAAGCAAGATCGTACCTTACGGATGCAGGATCTCCTGCAGGCTGCACCTTGTCCTGTCCCGGAATCTTCATCATGTCCAGACACCTGAGAACATCCTGTCTCAGGCCGCTATCCTCAGCTGCCTTTCTTGCAAGGCTGTAAGCAGCGCGATACTCCTCTCCATTAAGCATCCTTATGCCGCAATGCTTAAGAAAATAGTTCATTGAATAGCCATGTTCAGGATCAATATGTCTCTTTACCTCCTTTGGAGAGACATCATCAGAATACCTGTCCCACGACCACTGCTCATCAGGATCTGATTTATAAGTAATAGTAAACATATTGCTGTTGACCTTAAAAGAAATTAAAACACAAGGTTATTACTGACCATAATAATATGGAAAGCATATGCCATATCATCAGTACGGCTCACGACAACCTCTTCAGCCAATGTCGCAGCATGACCATGACCATGACCAGTTATCAGGCATATTATTCAATGCAGCTCAGGCGCAGCATGCCAATGACCCCGGCACAGCAATAAGCTAAATGCAGCTCAGGCGCAGCATGCCAATGGCTACGGCTCAGCAATAAGCTAAATGCAGCTCAGGCGCAGCATGCCAATGGCTACGGATCAGCAATCAGCTAAATGCAGCAGAAGCGTAGCATGGCATCAGCCTGCTCAAGAGTCATGACGCTGCGGACATAGGGAGCAAACTCAAGGTCGCTGCCGGCTACATAATCAAGTGCATCCTGGAAGTCATACTCCCTTAAATACTCCTGCGCAGTAGCAAGATGGGAAATATGCCATGGCTCATTACCTACAACGACAAGACCAGCACCTTCGGCATCGTCAGGAAGACCGCCCGGACGGCTGAAACCACCCTGGTAAGGATTGCCAAACCCATATGTTCTCAGATTTTCCCTGAGAAAGCATCCCAGCTCATAAAAATAAGCCCCATGATCATACTCACGGCTGGTCAGCTGAAGCTTCTGCCCCTCAGGCAATTTGTTTGGAGCATATACATCAAAGTCAGATCCGAAGTGATGACGGGAAAAACCAGGCATAGCTGAAAAGCGCAAAATGGCTCTGATGCGCTCTACCGGATCCTCAGGAATAACAGCCAGTGGCTCCTCATTGGCATCCAGAATGGGACGATCGCCTCGAAACTTGGCACCAAAGATAGCAGCCTGTGCCTCGAAAGAACGAAAAGCCGAGCATGCCTTAAGCTCAAAGCCCTCACGGGCTGCACACTCACGCAGCTCAAGAAATGCCTCCTTTGCCTCAGGAAGGCACATCAGGCCATCCTCAAACTCAACCAGGCCCTCAGTACTCAGGCCCATACATCTGGTCACCTCAATCATCATTACTCCCGCTCTCAAATTCCCTGAAATTAGCTCACATCATGTCTGTTCGCTACAGCCATTCTGCAGCTGCTGAAACAGCTGCATCCTGTGCAGATACGGCAGCTCCCGCTACAGCATGGCAGCGCAAAGCTGGCACAGCGCTGCAGCCATGCAGGTCATGATGTACGCGCTGCGCATGCTGTGCGTGCGGCGCATGATGTGCGAGCTGAGCATGCTGTGTGTGCGGCGCATGATGTGCGAGCTGAGCATGCTGTGTGTGCGGCGCATCAGTGTGTGCTGCCAGCAGTCTGCACTGCCAGACATGGAGTATAGCCGCATAAGTATGAGCTAAATGCATAAAAAAAGAGGTGACCGAAGTCACCTCCCTTTTAATTACAGCCTGGCTTCAGGCTGGCCGCCCTGCGGATCGGCACCGAATACATCTGAATCGAATGGAATGTCAGCAAGACTACCATCTTCATCAAATGCGCTGTCGTCGAAACCTGGCAGATCGGTAAATGAACCCAGATCTTCATCGGAGTCCAGCTGGCCGGCATCATCAAAGCCGCCAAAGCCGTCATCCAGGTTCCCAAAGTCGCCATCGGAACCGGCGCCGGACATCATGTCCTCAACAAAGCGGTCCTGGGCATCCAGGGCTTCCTGCTTGTCAAAGTCGATGCCATTGTCGCCTTCACCGTCCATCATGCCGGCCACCATTGACTGATCTTCATTGTCCTGAGCAGTATTATCAAATCCTGACAGGTCAAGATCGTCCATGCCGTCAGCTGCAAAATCAGCCGGGGCAACGGATTCACCGGAATTTAAGGCCAGCTCGTGCTCGCCCTCAGCAGCACCTGCTTCCTCTGCTGGCTGTGCCTGCAGGCGGGTGCCTGACTGGACAATAGCCTCTGGAATATCAGCAGGTACATCACTGAGCATATCGGCCAGAGCGTCTGAACCGTCGATGCTGGAGTTGAGCAGAGCTTCATCATCACTGATATCAAAATCAGGTGGTGCCATGTCTGGCATGCTATCACCTGACTGAGTCAGATCAGTTTCAGCCTCTGGCTCAGCAGCTGCCTCAACAGCAGGCTCCTCAGTAAAATCACTGGTGGTAAAGCCTGCATCAGACATGCTGCCCAGATCACTGGTCATGCTCTCAGCAGCCTCTGCCGGCTCTGCGGCACTGACACCTGACACATTGCTGATATCGAACTCATCCTGCGGTACAGACCACATGGAAGGCTCATCACTGTCAGCAGCCTGTTCAGTACTGTCAGCCTCAGGGACAATTTCTGCATCCTGAACCTTTGAGGCATCAATGAATGGCTCTTCGATTTCATGGGCCAGCTCTGTCTCCTCAGCACTTGCCTCAGGAGCCTCAACCACCGGAGCAGCCTCAGCGTCAGCATCTGCCACAGCCTCAGCAGCCTCTGGCACCTCTGCCATGTGGGCATCAGCGTCTGCCTCTGGCACCTCTGCCATGTGGGCATCAGCGGCGGCCTCAGGCATCTCTGCCTTGTCGGCATCAGCATCTGACATAGCCTCAGCAGCCTCAGGCATCTCTGCTATGTTGCCATCAGCGGCAGCCTCAGGCATACCGGCCCCCATGTCAGCCTCTGGCATGTCAGCCATGTCAGAGCCGAAGTCAGGGCCATCGGCCAGATCATCACCGGAGATGATGTCATCGGCCAGGCTCTTACCGGCATCGCTTTGAGTACCAGTGCCCATGTCAGCCTCATCAGCAGGCTTGCGAGCAAGCTCACCGAGGTCTGCACCAAAGTCATTGGCCAGAACTTCAGCAGCTGGATCAACAGCCTCTGGCATATCGCCAGCAAGGTCATGCTGAGCAGCGGACTGAGTCTCAGGCTGGATAGCTGCATCAGATGCCGGAGCAGCGTCTTCAGCAGAATCACCAAACTCGTTGCTGGTGATCTCATCCAGATTGAGGTTATCCAGAGCTCCCTCAAGGTCAACACCTTCATTCAGAGCACTGCCGGAGGCCATTTCCTCAGGCTCAGGCATGATGAAGTCATTTTCCTTGAGGTCGTTGTGATGATTGTTCTCGATATTCTCAAGACCACGGAAATCATCACCCATCAGATCGGAGAAGTTCTGATCATCAGCAAGCTCGTGATTCAGATTCTGAGCTGCCTCACGATCAGCCGTGCCAGGAGCGATATTGAGCTCGTCATCGCCAAAGTCCTCAGATCCGCTGACATCGATGTTGTCGAGCATCTTATTGCTCTCATCAAGATCGAAGTCATTTTCGTGGTTCTGACCGGCAGCAATTTCTGCTTCAGAAGGAATTACCAGGTCAACTGACTCACCAGAGCTTGGAATTACATCGTCCATGCCCTTGAACTCAGTATCAGCCTCTGAGCGTGGAGCATCAGATGCCAGTTCGCTTTCGAGCAGACTGTCTTCGTTTCTGGAAGCATGAGACTGGTCACCCTCTGATGAAGGATTATTACCGCTCATAAGGTTCTCAGCGAAACGGGTGAAGTCATCAGCCATGCTATCGCCGATATCATCTACCGGGCCGGTTTCCCAATCACCCCTGCCCATTTCCTCATGATCATCACCGAGGAAAGGATAAGAGTTGTCGGTTTCTTCAAATGGGAATGAAGAGTCAACTGCGCCAATGGAGCCGAATCCGTCATTTGCAGAATCACCCATGGATGACATTGCATCATGATTAAGCCCATTATCGCCAAGATCATGCATGGCACCGCCTGACAGGTCATGGTCGCCGCCAAAGGCAGACATACCGCTGTCATCCGGACCAAAGTCATTCATGCCGCCGCCCAGATCGTTACCGAATAGTCCATTGGAATCATGGCTCATTGAATCATGTCCAAATGGGTTCTCTGAGTTCAGCGCATCAAGCTCATCATCGTCATCGGTACCAAACGCATCAGCTACGGCAGCTGCTGCAGCCTTGTCAGCCTCATCACCGCCAAAGATGTCGTCTTCGGCAGATGGGGCTTCCTCAGCCTTTGCCTCAGGATCAGCTGCAGCTTCAGCAGCTGACTCAGCTTCTGGCTCGACTGCAGGTTCTGTTGCAGCTGCCTCAGCTGGAGTTTCGGCAGCATCGGCAACAGCTGGTGCAGCTTCCTCAAGAGCCTCTTGAGCTGCAGCGTCAGCTTCAGCTGCTGGAGCCTCAGCGGCCTCAGCAAATGGGTCAGCGTCGCCACCAAAGGCGTCATCAGCTGCACTGGCTGGAGCTTCAGCTGGCGCCTCAGCAAATGGGTCAGCGTCGCCGCCAAAGGCGTCATCAGCTGCAGCCTCAGGTGCATCACCATCAAGACCAAGAGCTTCATTGAAGTCCTGACCCTGAACAGAATCATCACCCTTAACTACATCATCTTCCTGGGACAGATCCTTAAAGGCAGCATCATCAGGCCCACCGGCATCAAGGCCGTCGCCCATGGCAGCTCCAAGGTCATCACCCATAGAGGCGAAATCATCACCACCAAGATCGCCGCCCAGGTCACCAATGTCACCCATATCAGCAGGATCGGCAGCAAAGTCACCGCCCATGTTGCCCATCTCTGCACCGATGGCAGCACCGGACTCAGCGGCAAGATCGTCGCCGAAATCATCCAGGGCATCATCACCGGAAGCCATCAGGTCATCTGATGCGGAATCGCCAGCGCCCATCAGATCATCTGCTGCAGCATCATGCTCTGGAGCATCGAAGCCAGCAGCCAGATCATCGCCTTCAGTTGAAGAGCCGAAGTCGTCTGATGAACCAAAAGTATCATCTGCAGCAAAAGCATCGTCAGCAGCTTCAGGAGCCTGGCTTCCAAGTGCTTTTGCCAGATCAGCAGCCTCACTCTCAAGAGGCTCATCCTGACTTGCATCTGCACGGGAGTCATCCATTGCATCAGCAAAGTCTGTGGCACCGCTTTCCTGAGGCTCCTCAAGATTGGCATCAGCAAGGGAAGTACCCATTACGTCAGCCAGATCACGTGCTTCTTCAGTTGCAGCCTGAGGCACAGCCTCACGCTCGAGATCAGCTACGTGGTCCTCATTGAGGTTAAAGGTATTTGAAAGTTCGTCCAGTTCGCTTGGAGCATCATGAATGGCTGAACTGTCAGCACTGCCGCTGAGAGCATCTGCAGAATCTTCAGCAGACAGGTCTGTATCAGCACCAAAACCGGCATCATCACCGCCAAAAGCATCTGCTGCGTCCAGGGCGTCAACAGGGTGAGCTTCATCGCCAGAGGCTCCTTCGTTGAGATCAACAAAGGAATTACTGTCATCAGCACCAGGGCTATCAGCACCGACATTGAGATCACCCATATCTGAGGCAGAGTCAGCAGCCAAATCGCCGCCAAAATCACCGCCCAGGTCTGAGCCAAAGCCCATTTCACCCATGTCAGTTCCGGACTCGGAAGGAAGATCACTGCCAAAATCCATGCCGCCCATGTCAGCGCCGGAAGCGGCTGACAGATCGTCACCACCGAAGTCCATGCCGCCCATGTCGGCACCGGAAGCGGCTGACAGATCGTCACCACCGAAGTCCATGCCGCCCATGTCAGCGCCGGAAGCGGCTGACAGATCGTCACCACCGAAGTCCATGCCGCCCATGTCAGCACCGGAAGCGGCTGACAGATCGTCACCACCGAAGTCCATGCCGCCCATGTCGGCTCCGGAGTCGGCTGACAGATCGTCACCACCGAAGTCCATGCCTCCCATGTCAGCACCGGAGTCGGCTGACAGATCGTCACCACCGAAGTCCATGCCGCCCATGTCAGCACCGGAATCGGCTGACAGATCGTCACCACCGAAGTCCATGCCGCCCATGTCAGCACCGGAATCGGCTGACAGATCGTCACCACCGAAATCCATGCCGCCCATGTCAGCGCCGGAATCAGCTGACAGATCGTCACCACTGAAGTCCATGCCGCCCATGTCGGCGCCGGAATCGGCTGACAGATCGTCACCACCGAAGTCCATGCCGCCCATGTCAGCACCGGAATCGGCTGACAGATCGTCACCACCGAAGTCCATGCCGCCCATGTCAGCACCCGAATCGGCTGACAGATCGTCACCACCGAAGTCCATGCCGCCCATGTCAGCACCGGAATCGGCTGACAGATCGTCACCACCGACGTCCATGCCTGCCATGGAAGCGCCGCAATCGGCTGACAGATCGTCGCCACCGAAGTCCATGCCGCCCACGTCAGAAACGGACTCGGCTGACAGATCACTGTCGCCAAATCCCATATCGCCGATGGAGTCAGCTCCCAGGTCGCTTGAGCCGAAGCCCATGTCGCCTGTATCTGCACCGGAGTCAGCGGTTGCAGCTGCGGCTGCGCCGC
>NZ_JALKIK010000043.1:0-39778 GCF_023050955.1 Anaerobiospirillum sp. NML120511 | reverse complement strand
CGAGCCAACAAAGGCATAAATAAGCCAATATTTGGCGAATACGCCTCAACGCCTAACACTGGTTATTTTAAAAGTCAATTAATTTCAATTATTTTTGAGAGGCATATCCTTCATCGGTTTGCCGTACATAAGAGTTAACTTTAGTTACTTCATAGTTGCCTGTTGGAACTACAGCAGTGGTAAATCGGTCTACATGGTCGCTATTTGTCTTATTGTAGACTTTTACACGCAAGTGGGTTGCTGCTTGCTTTTCTGGTCTGGTGTGTAGCTGATGGGGGCTAAATTCAAAGCGCAAGCCGGTATCAGAGTTCAAAAGTTTTTAACCACTGAGTACTGGCAGTAAATACGTATTGTGATTTGTAGATATATAGTAGAATCAGGGCTTATGAACACAATAGAATGCCCTGACTCACAGGCTGCCCATGCCCTGCATAAGCAGCCAGGAACGATTTTACAGCAAGTAAAATCCCGTTTGAAACAAAATCCTGAAGAACTTGCCATGATTCAGCAGGCCGCCTCAAGGAGGATTGACCGGCAAGGTGTTAAAGAACGTTGTACCATTGTTCTTAGCGCAATGCGCTCCAAAACAATTTGTAAATTATCCAGACTTACTTCAAAATCAAGACAATTTATTAGAAGGTGGCCTGACAGATACATAGAGCATGGCGTTAACGGTTTACGTGACCGTCCATGATCAGGTCGTCCACCATCTTTAAGTACTGACTCTATTGAGGAGATTAGGGAGCTCTGCTTTACAAGCCCGGATTACATAAAATCCCTTGATGAGTTCGACCAGACCGGAGATTCAATCAGTTCATCTGACTTCTGGACACTTGCTGGCCTTGCAGCAGTTAAGATGTTATCGCCGTCAACTATGTGCTGGTTCTGCAAAAAATACGGCATAGTAAGGCGTCCATCTGGCTCCTGCTGCTTCAGTGCTGAACACGACTATGAGAATGAGATGGCCAGTATTCATAGAGCGCTCTGCACAGTGACAGAAGATGATGATGATGAAAACACCAGGGGTGGATGGCTGGCAATGCCTCTGTGGCAGTCAGTGCCTCTGTGGCAGTCAGCGCCTCTGTTGCATGCAGTGCCTATGTGGCAGGCTGATGCAGCTGGTGCGTGATGCAGCTGGTGCGGCGGCAGGAACGCAGGTGCTTATGGGTTTAAGGCAGTAACCTGCCTGTGCAGGCCGGTCAGGGGTTTTCCGCAAAATACGTAGGGATTCTGAAAGGCTTGTGGTGTGCACTTGAGGCGTTTGCGGAACTTACTGACAGAGCAAAGAATGCAAAGCACTGACATGTCAGGCTGTGCTTTTGTGCCTGTGCCTGCATCAGCAAAGAGCAAAGATCTGCCCTTTAACTGATTACTGGTATGCCAGTGTGCTATTTTGCACGGCCAGCTCACAAATTCGGGGGCAGGCGCGCTTGTATGAATAGACTTATGACCTATAATAGATATCGCCAGGTTAATGGAGCGCAATTTTTATCAAAGACATAATTTAATTAATGCAAGTACTTTGATGAAAATAAATGCTCATATTGTGAGCTGCATTTCACCGTTCAGTGAAAAACCTGGTCAGCTGTCAAACTTGGGGGACAGATGCTAGTCTTTTACCCTGAGTTGCGATATGCTTAAAGAGTTCAGAACTAAAGAACTCTGAATGCGCCTCACTGCTGTAATAGTAAGATGCGGTTTTTCCATGGCTCTCGAGTTTTCTCAGGGCTTTTTTTCCGTTGTCTGAAGCAGGCAGAAATTCAGATTTTGCTCATATTTTGTTGCGCAAAGGCACACAGCCGTAAACAGGGCACTGTCCCTGGCAGGGCAGTAAACCCTGCGGGGGCATGAAATCCTGGAGAGGCACACAGCCTTAAAAGTATCTCATGGTCATAAAGTGGTGGACAGAATCATTGTCCATGGTGCTTCAACTGTTGAGTTTTAAGGGCGCGTCCAGTTTTTAGAAGGTACAGGTGTCCATAAAGGTCACATTTGCAGGTTCTTGCAGAAGAATTTGTTAACTGTAATTAATAATGATGTTAACAAAAAGAGCCGGAATGCGACTTTAATGAGACATGACAGGGTTCTCCGGGGACAGACAGAGGCCTTAGCATACAAGTCACCTGTTGACAGCCAGCTGCTTATTTAAGGCATGCTTAAGACAAGTTGAGGATAGCCATGCAAAACCAAGATTCGGTATACAGTCAGATCGGCGATCTTACCGAAGAAACCGTACAAAAGCTTGAGCAGAGCGGCTTACGCATGACAGTGCAGAGACGCCACATCATTGATATCCTTACCAAGAGCCAGTGCACCTCTCCAAAAGAGCTCTGGTATGAGGCCAGACAGTATGTTCCTGATCTCGGTATTGCTACCGTTTACCGCCTGATCAACCGACTCGAGCAGATTGGCGTACTGGCCAAGACCCGTAACCTTGGTATCAACCGTGTTCTGCCACAGCTGGGCGTTATTACTGATGCCAACGGTCAGGTAGTGCGCAGCCGTACCAACCTTCAGCTCTCTGAGCTTATTCGTCTGGGCCTGATTTCCTGTGGTGTTATCGGCACCAATAACAAAATTGATATCTCCCTGGTGGGCGAGAGCATCAATATTGTTATCACTTCCTAGTCAGATGCCGGGTCTGATCCCAGCACGCTGACTTTGTTTTAATGAGGGCCTTTAAGGCCCTTATTTATTTTAAGCAGCCACCTGGCTCTAGCCGGCAGTGCCCGGCCCCGGCCAGGCCGGGCCTTGCGGCCCGAGGCTGCCGGCCGCCTGCCTGCTGTCCGCAAGGCAGCGTCAGGGCTGTCCTGCCGGGCGGATATGCCGGTGGCTGTGCCCTGTGGCCGCTGCAGGTAATGATGTTTATTCAGGCATGAATATGAGCCTGAAATGAACATTAATATCCTTGATCGCTGCGGGTTAAATATGGATACTAACCTGAATTTGCCCTGAGCGGGCGCTGCCTGCAGGCCATGCATATAACGCTCAAACACCTGCCGGGGCAGCGGTGCAGCCATGCATACCTCTGACAGTGCCATGAGGCAGGACCGGTCATGTGACAGGAGCTGTCTGCCTTGTCAGCAGGGGCTGCAGTAAGTGTCCTTTTTCTGGCAGTTGCAATAAGCGCTGTGGTCCCACGGTGTTTTGATTAATTTTCGAGGAAGTTTCATGACTAACGGTGTTAAGGTTGATTTAGAAAAACCAACTCCATTAACATTTTTAAATGCTGTCCCAGAAGTTCCGACCAAGGGAACAACCGAGTATGGCATTGCCGAGTCTGGTGAGACCTACCTTGAGGCCATTTTGCTTATCAAAGAGCGCACCCAGAGCGGTCTGGTACGTGCTGTTGATATTGCCAATGAGCTGGGCTTTTCCAAGCCAAGCGTGTCACGTGCCTTAAGCCAGCTTAAGGAGAAGGGCCTTATCAATATCGAATCCTCAGGCGCCATTATCTTCACCCCTGAGGGCCTTGCCTACGCCAAAAAGGTCTTCCAGCGCCACCGTATTCTTACCTACTTCCTGCGCTATGTGCTGGAGATTCCAGCTACTCAGGCTGAGCAGGATGCCTGTCGCATGGAACACGTAATTTCCGACCTCACCCTCGAGCACATCATTGCCTATCTGGAAAAGAAGGACATGCTGCCTGATGACTTTGTCATCGAGAAGTAGACACCAGAGTTCAGGTGGCGTGAGCTTACCGCCCTTGATGCACCTGACTGAGCACGGTTCAGTTCAGAGCTGCAGCAGGCAGCCGGGCTCAAAAGCCCGCCACGTATGGAGTTTGAGGGTATACGCATCACGCTGTGAGGCATAAATAACAGGGCCTGGCACTGCATGGCAGTGACCAGGCCCTGTTGCATCTTAAGGACTGAAAGTGCGCCCTGGAGCAGGCCCGGCTGTCTGCCTGTAATCCTGCAAGCCCCTGGGGCGTGCGGGGCGTGCCGGGCAGCCCGACGCTCGTGCCGGGATGCCTGTGGCGCTGGGGCGCCACGGGTCAGCGCAGCATGGAGTGATGGAAGCTCATGCCCGGACGGTCGCGGCGTGGGCGCTTGATATAGTCGACCTCGGCATCGACATCAGCAAAGCTGTTGCCATACTCGTCATCAGTGTCTATCTCATGCTCATTTTCACCCAGTGGTCCTTTCTTGAAAAAGCGCGAGAAGATATTGTACTTTTCGCCATTTTCGAAGATCTTCAGATAGCGCTCGATGAAAAGAAAAGACAGCACCTGAGCCTGCTGAGCTGCTGCAATATCATCAGAGGCCGCTGCGGCAGCTGCGGTATTTGTTGCGGTGCCGCCCAAATTCATGGAGGCGGTACGGCTGCGGCGGGTGATCTCAATCAGGTCATAAAGCTTTTGCAGCATACCAACTGAAATCATTACTGAGGGCTGCAGGGCTGCAGCCTGAGTGGCGCTGATGGTGCGTGACATGGCCATAACCTGCTGCATGATTACGCTTTGCTGGCCTCCGAGCAGCCTGAAGTCATTAAGGCTTGAGCCTGAGATGAGATTACCCGTGGCGTTAAAGGTCGCACCGGCAATGACTTTGCCTGCAGCTGTGGTCGACCCTGAGCTTATTGAAGAGCCACTCTGATTCTGACCCTGTCCCTGGTTCTGCCCAGGCAGACCTGAATTGCTGCCGCCCTGACCGCTCGAGCCGTCAGGGTTGACACCGGTGCCTGGCTGGCCTGTACCTGAGCTGCCCGGATTGCCGGGAGTGCCCGGTGCCTGAGCATTTGGTCCTGCAGGAATAGTAACAGGCTGATTGCCCTGGACTTGCTGCATGGCACGATTGAAGGCAGATCCATCCTTACCGGAGTTTTGATTCATGCTCTGATCAAGCTGTCTGAGCATCTCCAGGGTATGGGAGTTAATAGTGGAACTCATGGTTATACCTCACATAAGGTCATGGATCATCACATCAGGCCCGGGCTGCGCCTCCCGAGCGGCCGTGCCCGGCCAGCAACGCAGGGGCATGCCCGGCCGGTTGAGCAGGGACGCAAAAACGGGGGGCTCACTGGGCGCACAAAGCCTGTTTACTCGCGGCAAACAGGCCATTAATACCTTAAATAAGGCAATTTGCATACCACAATCCCCAGGCTGCAGGTACGCTTATATTGCCCGGTCAGCGCCAGATTGTGGGGGCTGCCATTTTGCCGCTGTTGGGCCATATATCTGGCAGCAGCAGGACAGATGTGAGGGGCCATGGAGGACAGATGTGATGGGGCCATGGAGGACAGATGTGATGGGGCCATGGAGGACAGATGTGATGGAGCCATGGAGGTCATCTGTGTCATGAGCCGTGAGGTAAATCGGGGAGCGGGGGGCAGGCCGTTTGCAGCCGTTTGCTGGCTTTTATGTGCTGGGCCTTGTGGGCAGTGGCACGGGCACGGCAGTGGCGCCGCCTCCTTTTATGGCAGTTGCGGCAGAGGCTGGGAGCGCATGCACATGGGGCTTTGCTTAATGGGCAGGAGCTGTGATTGACAGGTGCATTGTGGTGGGGCTGGCTGTGCTCGTGCCCGTCAGACCAGCTTTGTCTTGGGGACGGGAAAATTGATTTGCTGAGGGTCTGTGGTGGGGGCGGAGCATATTGGGGAGGGACCGTGGCTGTGCATTATTTTGATGCATGTTTGCTCCGCCGGGAGGCGCGATTTCACCGCATGGGGGCTTTCTTGACTTTGCCTGATAAAACAAATGACAATAGTCCCACCTTATCAGGCCCCGATTTGGGGCAGTGCTGCAGGTCGCGTCAGTGGCGGCCACGGGCATTTATCTGGTACAGGAATTTACAGCCAGTGATATAGCCTGTCGCCATGGCTGAGCGACAGGGGTCTAAGTTTTTACCGGGCACTTCTCCGTATCATTTGCCGGTCGTATAAGAGCTTTATAAAGGAGGCTCTCAGGCGCCGGCCTAAAGCCCTAAGAGGTCAGACCACGGTCTGTTTCAGGCCATGGGCCGGCCGGGCTTTGTGAACACAATGACAGATACGGCGTGTGCCTGTTTCTTTTAGTGGAGTAGCTTTATGCGAGTCTTAAAATTTGGTGGAACTTCTGTTGCAGATGCTCAGCGTGTAGTAAATGTCTCTGAGATTGCCATTAACACTGCAATGCAAGTTCAGACTGCTTTAGTTCTGTCTGCTCCAGCCGGAGTCACCAATATTCTGGTCTCCATGGTAAAAAGCGCTCTTGCCGGAAGTGACTGTAAAAACGAGTTCAGCGCCTTAGACCAGATCGTTCGCCCACTGATTAACAATCTTGCCTCCCAGTACCCTCGTTTTGACGGTGAGCTGG
Source organism: Anaerobiospirillum sp. NML120511 (assembly GCF_023050955.1). Lineage (NCBI taxonomy): Bacteria > Pseudomonadati > Pseudomonadota > Gammaproteobacteria > Aeromonadales > Succinivibrionaceae > Anaerobiospirillum > Anaerobiospirillum sp. NML120511. The sequence goes on along the minus strand of NZ_JALKIK010000043.1, from coordinate 33,483 downwards.
TAATGGCTTTTTACGAAGAGACTGTTTCCGAGCTGCGACGCCGCGTGTCCGGAATCACCCTGCTCGGTTCCTGTCCTGATCCTGTTGCCGCCTTTATCGAGTGCCGTGGTGAAGCCATTTCCATTGCCGTAATGAGCGAGCTGTTACGTGCCCGCGAGCACGAGGTCCAGGTAATAGATCCTGTGGACATCCTGGTCTGTGACGGCAAATATCTGGAAAGCTCTGTAGATATTGAGGCCTCAATCGAGCGCTTCAAGCGTATTAAGATCAATGAAAATGCCATAGTGCTCATGTCCGGCTTCTGTGGCGGTAACCGTCAGGGCGAGCTGGTGCTGCTTGGCCGCAATGGCTCTGACTACTCAGCTGCCTGTCTGGCTGCCGTAGCTCATGCCCAGTGCTGTGAGATCTGGACTGACGTGGACGGCGTATACAGCTGTGATCCGCGTGCTGTTCCTGATGCCGTGCTGCTGCGCCGCATGTCCTATAAGGAGGCCATGGAGCTGTCCTACTTTGGCGCCAAGGTACTCCACCCTCGTACCATTTCCCCTATTGCCCAGTACCGCATTCCATGCCTTATCAAGAACACTCTCAATCCTCAGGGAGAGGGCACTCTTATTTCCGAGGAATCCGACCGCAATATGATCACCAAGGGCATTTCTGATCTCAAGAATGTCTCCATGATCAATGTCTCCGGTCCTGGTATGAAGGGCATGGTAGGCATGGCCGGACGTCTGTTTACCTGTATTTCCCGTGCCAATGTCTCCATTGTGCTCATTACCCAGTCATCATCAGAGTACTCCATTACCTTCTGCGTACACACTGAGGACGCCTTTGCTGCCCGTGCTGCCATTGAAGAAGAGTTCAAACTCGAACTGAATGCCCATCTGCTTGATCCTGTTGAGATTCAGGACAGGAAGGCCATTATTTCCGTAGTGGGTGAGGGCATGAGAACAGCCAAGGGCGTGTCCTCCAAGTTCTTCCGCGCTCTGGCTCAGGCCAATATCAATGTTAATGCCATTGCCCAGGGCAGCTCCGAGCGCTCCATTTCCGCTGTTATTGACGCCAACAAGGTATCTGAAGCCGTATTCAGCTGTCACACTGCATTCTTCAGCGGTCGCCAGATTATCGATCTCATTATCGTCGGTGTAGGCGGTGTGGGTGCTGCTCTGCTCAGACAGATTGAAAAGCAGCGCGATGAGCTGCAAAAGCGCAACGGTATTGAGATTCGCGTTATCTGCGTGGCCAATTCCCATACCTTTATCAAGGATCCAAGGGGACTTAAGCCTGAGGCTGTTACTGATCTGCTGAAGAACAGCCAGAACGGCAAGTTCACTATTGATGAGGCCAAGCGTCTTGTTGATGACTCTCATCTGGTCAATCCTGTATTTGTTGACTGCACTTCCTCAGATGACATTGCTCTTACCTATCTTGAGCTTATGCAGGCCGGCTATCACGTGGTTACTCCAAACAAAAAGGCCAATACCTCAACCCTTGAGTACTACACCGGTCTGCGTGACATTGCCCGTATCTGCCACCGCAAGTTCTACTATGAGGCTACTGTAGGTGCAGGCCTGCCTGTTATCAATACTCTGCAGAATCTGCTGGCTGCAGGCGACCGTCTTATTGAATTCAATGGCATCATGTCCGGAACTCTGTCCTATATCTTTGGCCTCGTAGACGAGGGCAAGAGCCTGTCTGAGGCTACCCGCGACGCTTATGAGCGCGGCTTTAGCGAGCCTAATCCACGTGATGATCTTGAGGGTATGGATGTTGCCCGCAAGCTGCTTATTCTGGCCCGTGAGTGCGGCTACAGGCTCAATCTTGATGATATCCAGGTGGAGTGCCCGGTAGATGCAAAGTATCTGCAGGGTGAGAGTGCTCAGGAAGTGCTTGAGAACCTTAAGGGCGCTGATGAGGAATTTGCCTGCCGTGCTGCCGCTGCCCGTGCCGAGGGCAAGGTGCTGCGTTACGTGGCAACCATTGAGGATGGTGGCAAGTGCTCATGCGGCATTAAGGCCGTAGGTCCTGAGGATCCTTTATTCAAGGTAACAGGAGGCGAAAATGCCCTGTCCTTTACCTCTGCCTATTACCAGCCAATCCCGCTGGTAATCCGTGGCTACGGTGCCGGTACTGATGTAACTGCTGCCGGTGTATTCTCCGATATTCTGCGTCTGCAGAACTGGACCCGTGAGGCATAAGGAGGCTGTCATGACCAGAGTTTTTTCCGCTTACGCCCCGGCTTCCTCAGCCAACCTTTCTGTGGGCTTTGATCTGCTGGGCATAGCTGTACGTCCTGTCAGCGGTCAGCCCCTGGGCGACTTTGTCACAGCCCGTGAGCTGGGAGCTGACGAGCAGGGCAATGCCGGTCCTGATCTGCTGTTAAAGACCGAAGGCCGCTACAGCGCCCGCCTGCCGGCAGACCCAAAGCGCAATATTGTCTGCGATGCCTATGAGCTCTATGGCCAGTTTCTCAGGGAAAAAGGCATGGATATCAAGCGCCTTGAGCTTACTTTGCAGAAGAATCTGCCTGTGTGCTCAGGCCTTGGCTCTTCAGCCTCTTCGGTAGTGGCTGCAGTAATGGCCCTTGATGCCGTTCATGGCGTTATTTTTGGTGAGGAGGGCTGTCTTGAGATGATGGGACAGCTGGAGGGCAAAATCTCAGGCTCCATTCACTATGATAATGTTGCCCCATGCTTCTATGGCGGTATGCAGCTTATCATCAATGAAGGTGAGATCATCTCTCAGAGCATTCCTCATTTTGATAACTGGTACTGGGTGCTGTGCTTCCCGGGCATCAAGGTCTCCACCTCTGAGGCCCGTGCCATTTTGCCAGCTCAGTATCTGCGTCAGGATGTCATTACCTTTGGCCGCCGTCTGAGCACCTTTGTTCATGCCTCCTACAGCAAAAATGAGAGCCTTGCCGCCTCCTGTCTGGTAGATGTGGTGGCTGAACCTTACCGTGCCTCTCTGATTCCGGGCTTTGTTGAAGCCCGTGAGCATGGCAGGGCCATTGGTGCGCTGTCCACAGGTATTTCCGGCTCCGGATCCACCATTTTCTCCATTTTCACCGATGAATCTGCCGCTGTGCAGATGAAGGAATATCTCGAGCGCCAGTTTATTGCCAATGAAGACGGCTTCTGCCACGTATGTAAGGTAGATCCGCGCGGCGCCTTTGTCCAAAGCAAAGAGATCTGACGGCCAGCACCACCTGCCGCCCGTGCCGTGCGCGGCACCGGTCAGGCTCCGCCCCGGCCGCCCAGGCGCGCTGCCAGGGAGCCTGGGCAGCGGCAGCCTGGGCTGAAGGCCAGACAGGGGCAATATTAAGCACAGAATTAACCAGGTACCATAACCTGCAGGCCTGATCGGGCAGCAATAGACGCTGTCGGCAGCAGGTCCTGGTACCGTACAAGATAGAGAGCGCCTCAGGGCGCGAGGACTGTAGTAGTGGAATTAGTAAATTTAAAAGACTCCTCAGAGCGTGTTTCTTTCTCCCAGGCCGTCAGACAGGGTATTGGCCGTGAGCAGGGCCTGTTCTTTATGGAAAAGGTTGAGCCTTTTACCCCTGAGCAGATTAAGGATCTGCTGGCCATGGATCTGGTAACCCGCTCCCAGAAGGTATTACGTCATCTGATTGGCTCTGATGAAATGCCGGAGCTGGAGGCTATTATTGCTGATGCCTTCAACTTTAAAGCTCCTCTGGTAAAGGCCGATGACCGTACTTTCTGCCTTGAGCTTTTCCATGGTCCTTCCCTTGCTTTCAAGGATTTTGGCGCCCGTTTCATGGCCCGTGTGCTCTCATCTGTCATTGGCGATGAGCGCTGCACCATTCTCACCGCCACCTCCGGTGATACCGGCGCGGCTGTAGCTGATGCTTTCTACCGTCAGGACAAGATTAACGTAGTAGTGCTCTATCCAAAGGGCATGGTATCCCCGCTGCAGGAGAGCCTGATTGCTACTTTAGGTGAGAACATCCATGCCGTTGAGGTCAGCTCTCCTTTTGACAACTGTCAGGACATGGTCAAGACTGCATTTGATGATCTGGACTTCAAGAAAGCTGTAGGACTTAACAGCGCCAATTCCATCAACATCAGCCGTCTGCTGGCTCAGGTATGCTACTACTTCGAGGCAGTGGCTCAGCTTGATGAAGCCCAGCGTGACAAGGTTGTCTTTGCTGTACCTTGCGGTAACTTCGGCAATATTACTGCAGGTCTGATTGCCCGTGCTCTGGGCCTCAAGTCCCGCTTTGTCATTGCCTGCAATGCCAATGACACTGTGCCACGCTACCTTAAGAGCGGTAACTGGGAGCCACACAAGACCATTGCCACCATTTCCAATGCCATGGACATCAGCCGTCCAAACAACTGGCCACGTGTTGAGGCCCTGTGCAGGCTCATGGGCTGGTCATTAAGCGAGTTTGACTGCGGATCCGTATCTGATGATGAAACCCGCGCCAATATGAAGGCCCTGTATCAGAGCACTGGCTATATTCTTGAGCCTCATGCCTCTGTTGCTCACAAGGTCTTAAGCTCCAGTCTCAAGGACGGTGAGGTCGGTATCTTCCTGGGCACTGCACATCCTGCCAAGTTCAAGGAGGAAGTCGACGCCACCCTGGGCATTGATCTGCCACTGCCAAAGGCCCTTGCTGACCGCATGAACCTTGAGCGTCACAAGAAGCTCATGGAGGCTGATTTTGCCACCCTGAAGAGCTATATGCTCGACGAGCTCAAGCTGGCCCGCTAATCAGCGCCAGCTCTCAGGCCACACCTGAGGCGACCCATCAGGCACAGCTCAGCCCAACTGAGGTAACCCCTGAGGCCGCACCTCAGCCCATGATGCCCTGAGCAGCAAAACAGCAGGCCCGGTCTCCCCCAAAGGGGACCGGGCCTGCCTGTATCTGTGTCTGGTAATAAGGTGCTCTGCCCGGTGCCGCCGCCAGCCGCCCCAGGCAGCCTGCTGCGGCCTGCATGCTGCAGGCTGCCTCTGGAGGCAGATGCTGCGGGCACAAAGGGCCTGTTTATGGCAGCTGCAGTCATAATAGGGTACAATTTCCGGGATTGAGTTCCGTACTGTCCGGTATGGATCGACTTTGGTATTTGAGCAAGGACAGGGTAATGATCAAAGTACTCTTTGTATGTCATGGCAATATCTGCAGATCTCCCATGGCAGAGTTTCTTTTTAAGAAGATGACTGCTGACAGGGGCCAGAGCAAGCTCTTTGAGATTGCCTCGGCTGCTACTTCTCAGGAGGAAATCGGCAGCAAGGTCTATCCACCTGTCTATGCCATGCTTGAGTCCGTGGGCATTGATCCGTCAAAGAAAAGAGCCCGTCAGATTACCCGCAAGGACATGGACAATTACGATTTCATCATTGTCATGGACAATAACAATCTGCGTAATCTGGACCGCCTCTTCAATGGCTATGGCGAGGAAAAGGTACACAAGTGCCTGGACTTCTCCAGCCGCATGGGCTGTGAGGTGGCAGATCCATGGTATACCCGCGATTTTGAAACCTGCCGTGACGACATCACCGAAGGTCTTGAGGCCTTCTACCAGACCCTGATTGAAAACGGCATGGTTCCGGAAAAGTAACTGTCTGCTGTCAGGACACCTGGGCTCATCATTTACGGGCACAGGCCTGACAGACGATGATGCCGGGCTTCAGGCAACCTGCTGGCAGACAAAACAGCTTCACATCATGAACTGCAGTGACCTGAGGCATGACAGGGATTGATGCTGCATAGCAGCGGCTGCTGCACTGCACCAGCTTCTGTGTAATCATAAGAGCAAAAATAAAGGCACCTGCCTGCTGGCAAGGTGCCTTTATTTTTGCGCAGCATGGCGCAGCTGCCATGACGGCCCGGCCGCAGGACCAGGGCCTGCAGGGCCGGACAGGCAGGCCCTGTCAGCCAGCCTGCCTTGCGGGCGGGCGACCTGGCGCTGCAGGGGATTGTGGGGTGTTTAGCCGCGCACGTAAGGGTTGGAGCTCTTTTCCTGGCCAATGGTGGTATCACCCATATGGCCGCACATGACGTCGGTGCTCTCAGGCAGGGTGTAAAGGCGGGTTTTAATGGAGTTCTCAAGGTCAGCAAAATTGCCGCGCGGAAAGTCAGTACGGCCAATGGAGCCCGGGAACAGGGTGTCACCTACCAGCACGAAGTTCTCCTCTTCACAGTAGAAGCATACGCCGCCAGGGGTATGTCCCGGAGTGTGCAGTACCTTAAATGAGGCGTCAGGAAAGAGTTTGAGCACCTCATTGTCACCCACATATTCGCACTCAAAGGACCCTGAGTTTTCAATGCCGAACATGGCGGCCTGCTGGGCAAGTGTAGTCAGCAGGAATTCGTCATCACGGTGCGGGCCATAGACCTTTACCTCAGGAAATTTATCCAGCAGTGCTCTGGTACCGCCTACATGGTCAAGATGTCCATGGGTAAGCAAAATGGCCTTGAGCTTAAGTCCCTGCTGCTCGAGTGCGCCAATAATCACCTGAGCATCGCCACCAGGGTCTACCACAACAGCATCACTGGTTTCCTGATGGGCCAGGATGCGGCACTCCTGTGCAAAAGGGGTAACGGGAATAGCCATAATGTCGAGCATGCCAGAACTCCTGAATAAAAGCGTCAAGAAAGCGGAAAACTGAGCACATCATACAGCAGCCATGCGCATTGCATCAATATTTCACCACGAGCCAATGCGGCCTGCACCACCGCCGCCCGGCATGCTCATATGACCTGCCATACCATCAGCCAGGGGGATCCTCCTGCAGCACTAACAGGCGGTTGACAGCCCTTCCAGCAGCCCGCTGTCCGGATCCTCCTGCACAGCTTCCCCCCGCTGAGGGGTAAACAGGTATGGCCATATGGCATATGTACAGGGGCAGTGGCAGCTGCACAGGCAGGAGCAGGTGCATGGGCAGGAGCAGCTGCACGGACAGGTGACGCTCAAAGCCAGCTTTTGAGCCTGACGTGCCTTACGTGCCCAAAGTGTGCGTTGTGTGCACCTTATGTGCATATATGTGCACATATGCACGTCTGCTTTTTGTTTTTAGTCTCCTGAGTGCAGGGCAGGGCATGCAGGGCATGCATGTCAGGGTGGTGCAGGGCTTAGGGCCGATGGCCTTGTTATATGACCATGCAGGGCGTGAGGTTGAAACTGGACGGCTGCCTGAGCTGCAGGGCAGGGCATGCATGGCATGCAAGGCAGGGGGAGTGCATGGCGTGAGGTTTAAACTGGATGGCTGGTAGAGGCTTTTGAACGTACCGGCATGAACAGTCCTGCCTGAGTGCCTTGTATGAGTGGAGTTGACTGACTGGATGAGGGGAAAGTGATGGAGATGGTCAGTACAGCTTATTAGTGCAGTTAAGGCATATTTTTTTGTGTGTATTTGCCCTGATTCTGCGTTTTTGAGGCTGCATAGCCAGATTTTGGGAGCTGGTGGAAGGGCATGATCAAAGTGTGTCTGGCGGGCCAGATGTGGGGGATAAAGTGTAGTGGCGGTGAGCAGAACAGGCGTAAAAATGGGCGTTGTGACTGTGTGTGGGATATTTTGCGGTGGTTAAAGGATTTTTCCTTTCTGATAAAAATTAAAAAATATGTAACACAGATCACAAAATCAACAAAATGCTAAATGAGGGTTTTGCTGCCTTAAATCCTGAATTGAGGTTAATCGGCTGGATAGTTTTGTCTGTGGGCGGCTCAGGTTAAGATACAGATTTTTTAGTCCTTTCATAGTGCTGCTCAAGGCCGCAGTGTGCAGGTGTTTTTAGGGGGCAAATGCCTTAATTATGGTGATTTTCCTGGAGGTCAATGCCTGTGGCGGTGCCTTGTTGTCAGGATAATACAGTGTAGTTTTTTATGATAATGATTTGTGGTGATACGCTCTTGCCAGTGATTTTTTGCTCTGATAAGCTGAATTTGCATGTGTAAAGTTGTACTCAACGAACCACAGGCAGGCATCATACTCTTTTTTTGTATGTGCTTATGGGTATGACCCGGGATACAGCCGTATTCTGCGCGGTCACGCTCAATGGCGTTAGCCCTCTGAGGCCTTTTCATGTAAGAAGTTCCGTGAAACCCTGAGGATAACTAACACCGCAGCCCCCTGGGCTTTAACAGGTTCGTCTCGCCTGACCTGTCAAACTCTCAAAAAGCCCAGCTTCTTTTCGACCAATGTCAAAGCGGCATACCACTTCCTGATCTGCAGTGGTACTTTTCTCAGCCGCTGCGGGCCGTGTCAACGCCTCTGTCTGACTGAACCAGTGGTCACCATGACCATTCAGCCATCGCTTAGACTTTATGCCGTGGTTGCAGACGTTTATTCAGGCAGCATCTCAAAAAGTCTGAACTCTAACTTAGCAAGTAATACCAGGCGCAGTTAGTCATCAGAATCATCTTTCTTTGCCGTGGTAACCTGCTTAAGCTTGAGCATCTGGCTCTTTGCCCTGCGCATCGTGCGCAGCGAAATTACAATTCAAGTTTGCAGTTGTGATTTTCCGTGGCAGGGAACAGTTCAGGATCCACAAAATCTGCTCAGCACTGGCAGTCTGAAATTTCAGCAGTGTTGATTCTCTCTTCCTGTGTTTTTCAGCTTCAGTCTGGCTTTTGCCCCTGGACCGCTCTGAGTGGTCCGCATCCTGAATGACCATCCCTCCGGCAGCCAAAGCAAAATAATCTGAACATACCTGAGCTAAATATAATCCAGCCTGTGCTTAACGGTACAGGTTATCAGGCACAGCTGTATCCAGCTTTTATGCCTGAATTTGAGCAAAGCCGCCGCCTGAGACTCATGCAGTCAATACTCCTGTGGCTGTGCCGCCGCCGGATCTGAGGCGCGCAGCGCTGTAGGGCCGAAGGTCAGGCGCAGGCACATACGCTGACACATACGGTGACTCTGCAGGTCTTTCATGGAGCTTGCGGCTGTGCTCAAAGGAAGAAAGTTTCAGGTCAGTTATGGGAAGACATTTTGCTCCAGCTGACGGGCTGAAAGGCGCTACGACAGTTCATCTCTCTGTCCGGCCTCAGCCCGGATATCAATCTTAAGCATGTCCACAAATGAACCTTCACAGGTACAGCCAGGTATAAAAGGCCTGAGTCTGTCAGCAGTGCGCATATCCTGCCTCCTGCTGTGTCTCGCTCAGCCCTCTTATTCCAGCTTTGTATACGCTGACTGAACCGGACAATATCGCCGGTGCGTGCCTGTCAGACTGACCCTGGTCCAGCCTGTCCCGTCAGTCTGACCTCAGGCAGGTTTTCCCTGTCGGGGTGACCTGAGGCAGGTCTTCTTAAGCCAGCCTGCCCGGTACCACGCCTCTGGTCCTGCTTGCTTACCAACTTGCTTTACAAACAAGGAGGTTAAGTATGAGCAAGATTATTTCCTCTCCAGCAGTCCGTGCTGTCAAAGACAAGCGCTCAGGGGCTCTTCAGGCCCGTTCCTGCACCGCTGTTGTCGGTAACTCCAGCCTGGTGGCTCCCAATGTCAAAACCAGGGCTTACAAAAATCAGGTAAAAGCAGCTCTGTCTTCAGCCAGTGCTGGCAGCGCTCCCAACAGCGCAGTTAACAAGCCTGCACCAGCATCTCAGGACGCTCTCAAATCTGCAGACCCTGAGGTGCGGATAGTGGCTGACGACCACGGCTTACGTGTGGTCGGGGCCGACGTTGACACCACCAGATCATCATCCCTTTCCCCATCTGCCTCAAATGATGAGGCTCAGAATCAGACCGGTGCGTCCGCTACGGCTGAAGCCACGGCTGCAAACCTTACTGCAGCTGCAGGTTCTGCTGCAGTAGCGGCTGATGCCGCTGCGGCCACCGTGGGCGGTGAGACTGGCATTGACTGTGTTGAGTCAGCCGCCTGTGCCGAAAGTACTGGTGTTGAAAGAGCCAATGCTGACGCTGGTGCAGGTGCTGAAAGTGCCGCTGTGGTGGCTGTGCCTGAGCAGCTTGCTGTGGCAGCAGCCGTGGCCGCTGATAAGAGCAGTACTGTCAGGGCGGGCGCTCCCGTAACCCGCAAAGGCAGCAGTGCCCGCATTGAGAGCGCTGATGCCCAGTTCCACTCTGATCTTCATACTGACAGGGCTCTGAGCGGAGCTGACAGGAATATGAAGGGAGCAGACAGAGTAGCTTGTGAGGCTGCCTTTGATGTCAATGCTACAGGTGCTGAGCTCAATCTGGTAAAGCCCGGTGCTGACAGGTCAGCTGCTGTGGTCAAGGCTGCAGCCCGTGCGGCTGTGGTTACAGCCACTGTGGCAGGCAAAGCCGGCAAGGTTACCGTCAGTGCCGCCTCTCAGGCAGGTCAGGCAACAGCCCGTGTGGCTGCCAAAGCTGCAGTTGCCGCCAGTAATGTTGCGGTAAAAGCCGCCCAGAAGGCCGCCAGCTCTGCTCCGGTAAAGAAACTGGCTCAGCGTACTTTCTTTGCTCAGATTGTTCACACCCTTTCTCTGTTCCTGCCTCTGTTCATGGGGCAGCTGGCCGCTACCTCCATGGGCGTGGTGGATACAGTAATGGCCGGTGCCGCCGGCACTCTGGAACTTTCCGGTGTAGCAATCGGATCCTCTATTTTCTGGCCATCAGAGCTCTTTGTTGTGGGTATGGCTCTGGCCATTCATCCTCTGATTGCCAATCTGGCAGGCAATGGTGAGCTGCACAAGGTAGCGCTGCGTATGCAGATTGCCACTGTCTGCTGTGTGGCTCTGGCCGTAATCACAGGCATCATCATCATGCTGGTGCCGCTGGTTTACCGCATGTTCCCAGGTGTTGATCAGGACATGGTCAGCATTGGTCAGTGGTATCTGGTGGCTGTAGGCCTTGCCATGCCGGGTTTTGCCATGTTCAACGTGCTGCGTGCCTACTGGGAGGGACTGGGCAAGACCGGTCCTACCCTGATGTTTGGCTGCATGGCCCTCATTTTAAACATCCCGCTTAATTACATCTTTATCTTTGGTCATCTTGGTATGCCGGCCCTTGGTGGCGTGGGCTGTGGTGTAGCTACCGCTCTGTCCATTTATCTCACTGTTGTGGGCATGCTTTATTACGTAAGAAAGAGTCCGACCTTTGCCAGAGTACGTATTTATACCCGCTGGGAGCCGGTAACTTTCTCCCAGTGCCTGGCTTTCCTCAAGCTGGCTCTGCCACTTGGTATTGCCGGCATGATTGAGACTCTGTGTTTCTCCCTGGTTGCCATCATGCTCAGTCCTTTTGGTCCTGTAGTAGTGGCCAGCCATACCATTGCCATGAACGTATCAGGTCTGCTGGCCATAGTGCCAATTGCCCTGAGCTCCACCGCTTCAATTGAGGTAGGTGAGGCCATGGGTACCAGCAGCTGGTCCCACGCCCGCAAACGCGCCTTAAGTTCAACCAGCCTTGCTGTAGCTTTCTATTTCATTGGCGCCTCAGTGCTCTTTTTCACGGGCGAGCAGATTGCGGCCCTGTACTCAGATGATGCTGAAGTGCTCCTGCTGGCCCCGGTACTGATGACGTACTGCGTGGTGTTCTTCTTCCCTGAGACCCTGCAGGTTATGGCTATCGGTATCTTACGTGGCTTCAAGGATTCGCGCACTATATTCCTTGTGACTATTGTGGCCTACTGGATTGTCGGTATGCCTGTAGGTTACTCCCTTGGTTATGGCTATCTGGGCGATGCCCTTGAGGGGGCCGAAGGCTTCTGGCTGGGATTTATCTTCTCGCTGTCCTGCGCCAGCATTCTGCTGGGCGGCCGCCTGCTCTATCTGTTTATCAAGGAGAAAAATCCGGACACTACAGCCCGCTCCTTCTGATAACAGCATTTCGGTTCATGGCTTGCCCGCCATGCATGAGTACTGTTCCATGCCAGGCCAGCCATGCCATGGGGGCCGTGCTTGCCACGCCATGAGGGCGATGCCAGCCAGGCCATGGGGCCATCCCCGCCAGGCATGTTGGCTCTGAGGGCAATGAGACAGGAGCTTAAATCCGTTCACACTGCTGCAAAACCAGGATCTGCATTGCAGCTTGCCTGCTGACAGGACAGTATCCGGTGAGCAGAACACAAAGAACAGTTAACTGACTTGCTGCACCGGCATGTGCAGCCCCTGCAGCATAGCCTGAATGCGCAGCCCCTGAAGTACCTGCACCTGCAGGTACAAAGGCCTGGCATTGAGAGGCAAAGCTCAACTGTCAGCTGCATATTCTTGAACTTCTCCACTGCCTGAGGCAGTTATGGCAACAAGTCAGTTTCTACCCTTTAGCTTAGGTAGGCCCCGCCCTGGGGCCATAAGTAATGCCCTGCCATATGGCGGGGCTTTTTTTGGCCAGGTGAGGCCCACTTTCATCTGAAAAGGCAGAAAACACGGCTTTCAATCGCGCCCTGAGGGTAGTGCTGATTACCGGCCTGACATCTGGTACAGGCCATGGCTTAAATACTGGTGGGCCGCCCAGGAGACCAGTGACTCCATGATAATCATGGCCGCCCTGAATGGACCTTAACCTACAGTAAATGCATGGCCGGGCCGACGACAGCCGCTGTAAAAGACATGTGGGCGGGCAGTGCGTGAAGTAGGCGCGCCGGCTGAAGTGCCGGCACAGTGATGTCTTAAGAGCAGGTATGACCAGTCCTGGAACATATTTGAGCTGCAGCCTGTTTTCGTGAGGCACCTGGGACAGGCATGGGCGGACCACTTTGTCTCAACGGGCAGATACAGAACAAAAAGCCCCGGCATCTTGCGATACCAGGGCTCAGTGCCGGTTATGAATCATAAATACCGATCGTGTTGAAAAGTGCCTGGCTGTCGTGCTGTCGGCCATAAACAGGTATTACATGGAGGCTACTGTCTCGGGGCGGAGCGGTCAGTGCCTGAGGCCTGGTTATGGCGGCGGATATCACGGGCCAGTTCGGTCTGAACCTGGGAGATTACTTTGACTGCCATATCATTGAGCGACAGGTTGCGGCTGTCACGTGTTGTCTGTCCGGTGGTGCCAGCAGCTGCAGCCTCGGCAGCAGCGCCTGCAGCGCATGTGGCGCCGGCTGCGGCTGCGGCAGCTGACGAAGCCGATGAGCAGGTTGAATCCTGAGCTGTGCCTTGATTGAGGCTTTGACTGTTGCGCTGCTCAGCTGTATCTGTGGTGCACTGAGGGCTGTAAGGAGAGCAGTCAGTTGCAAGGTCACCCGGCCAGTCAGATACAGTGGCTGAGCCGGTGCCGGAGGTGTTGCCATGGGCACGGGCTGCCACGGCAGCGGCAGCAGCATCGGCTGCCATCTGAGAGCTGAACATGGAGCGGGCGCAGGCAGTGATATCACTGGCGGTATGGCTGTTGAGCCCGGCAGTGGCGCTGTGGTCAAGGCCGGCTGGCATATCAGCATGTGCTCGTGCATGGCGGCGGGAGAGCTTTTCATTGGCAGCATCAATATGACGGAATGCGGCCACAAACATCTCAGGCATAAGCTTGATGTGAATGTGAGGCAGCTGGTTGTCCCATGGGCATGGGGACGAGCCCTGGCCTTCCTGAGTTGTGCTCTGAGCTCGTCTTACCTCGCTGGCCTGCTGGGCACGCGCGCGGGAATTAAAGTAGGCTGATGCCGAGGTAAAGCTTGAAGGATCAGGCTCGGCCACAGTCTGAGCAGCTGCAGGGGCGCCTGCTGCAGGCTCCTGGCTGTCAGATGCAACAGCTGCTGGAGCTGCAGCAGCTGCAGAGGTTGAATGTGGGGAGCCCCTGACATGTGACGGTCCTGGTAACGACTCATGATGAGGCTGAATTTCATCAGGGTCATTGCTGCGGGAGCGATGAAAGAAGTCGCTTACCAGGTTTATCACCTTAATACTGTCACGAATGGTCTTGTCGGCCTTTTTAATGCCATGGGCAGCCATATCTGCAGGAACCTTTTCGAGGCTGCGGGCAAGTCTTGAAATACCGGCACTGGTAAGCAAAGTGTCCCGGTCAGAGGCATAGGAAAAATGAGTGAGCGCTCCGGCCGGTGCTGATTCAGATCCTTGGGCTGCGTCTGATCCTGTAAGTGAGCTGCTCCTGGTCTCAAAGCCTGGATTGTCTGTTGCGGGGCAGGCCGAGGCTGTCAGCCTGTCTGAGTTCAGGCGGTCCGTCTGGCCGTCAGTTGTGGCAGCAGGGGCGCTCAGGCCGGGGCCGCTGCCTGCTGGGGCGGCGGTGAGGGCGGGGTAGGAATGCGCTGCAGAGGCTTCAGCTGCAGCCTGCAGGGCTGCATCGACCGAACCATGGGCCGCTGCATAGCCAGGAGCATGGCGATTGGCCGTAGCTCCGGCTCCGGCAACAGCCATGGCCGGGTTGAAGTCGTTGTCCAGGGATGAGGTGTAGAACCTTATGCCCAGCTTGTTACTGATATTGTTGATGGCGTCAGCTGAAAAGCTCAGGGAGCTGGCGAGCAGACTGGTAATGCCATTGTGCTTGCGCTGAGCCCACTGGGCATATTCACTTGAAAGCTGGGAGGCTGTGGTAATAAGGGTGGCCAGATTAACTATGCCATTGCGGCTGGTGCCGAAAAAGTCCTCACTTATCTCACGGGCACGCAGCTGGGGATCGCGGGCGCGCTCTTCCTGGGCATTGATACGGGCCAGAGCCTGATCAAGGGCGCTGGGGTCGTCAAAGACAATTTTGAGGCAGCCTTTGAGAAAGTCTGATTTCTGGAAGATGGAGTAGAAGGGAATAATGGTCAGGATAAGGTTATCGACCTGACGGGAGTTTTCCACTCCGTCAATGCACCAGTTAACGAAGTGTTCACAGTTGCGGGTCAGCAGATTGTAGTGATTTTCACCAAGGCGCATCATGCCGCGCTGCACCGCTTCCATACCGCTGTAGCGGGCATTGTGGTGCTCACGAATAAAGATTTCATGGCCATGAGCAAAGGCCTCGATATCTACAATCTTGACGCCGTCATGCTGCAGATACTCAAGAACATTGCCATCACCAAGGTACAGGCCGTGATGGGTATAGCCAAAACGACGTGCAATCAGGTGATCTCCGCATTTGAGCAGAGGATTAACTGGAGCCATAAAAATGTCCTTCTGCCTTAACTGGTGAATGGAAATATGCACAGCTGACTGACCTTCATCATAAAAAGATGCACTGCAGGCAAAGTGCGGCTGTACTGTCATTCTACATGGTAGCAGCAAGCTGAAAAATCAAGCACGCTCACAGCTTCAGCCATTAGTCACTAATCGAGCAGCCATAGACCTCCCCACCACCACAGCATCTCCTCACCACCAAAGCATCTCCGCAGAAACGCCGCCGATCAGCATCCCCGCCGCAAAAGCATGCACAGTCCGTATCAGTGCTCAACCTCAATGGTTTCGGGCACTGTGCGTCTGAGGGCAAAATCTGCTCTTTTCCCACACCAAAACAGCACACACCAGGCACCTTTCCAACCTCTGACAGGGCTACATACAGCAGCAAAATTTTCACATAAATCTCGGATTCGTAAACTGCATCAGCCATGACCTGACAACAGCCACAGGCTTACATCTGCTTGTGCCCGGCCAGCAACGACCCATGCAAGCTCAGTCACCGCAGTGCCTGCCGTCAGTTGCGTAGCACACTTGAGCAGGGCGAAAAGTGATGGGCAGACTCTGCATTAGCAAAAGGGATAATGCCCTGTGGTCGCGGAGTATTTCATTGCCTGGCATTTTTTAATAGCCGGGGCTGGTCTGAGCCATCTAGCGCAGGGCATTCTTATAATTGTCCAAAATACCTTTATGCTGATATATATCATATTCGTGCCTTGATGTGTACTTTTAAAAACAGTGCACAGTAAGGCACGGAAAAGGCACGCGTTTTGGCGCATTTGAGCGTACTTATGGCATGCAAGGTATGCCAGATTAGCCATACAGCACAGCACCTGAACGCTACCTTATGCTGCGATATTGCTCCACAGCGAGGACTGGCAGGCTCACATGCTGGTGCTGCAAAGTCTCAGATTTTTACCGTACGGTAAAACTGCGGTCTTGCTGGTGTGGTGCATAAGCCAAGGCATCATTAATCAAAGAGCAGGGCTTTCAATATTGGCGGGTGCAGATGCAGGGGCAAGAGACAGCACAGGCATGGGATGTATGCCTGAAAGGACTGTGTCCGGGATATGACTGGCCTTTATACATCTGGACGTTAACTCCCTGATTGCATGGCAGGGAGTCACCTGTCTGGTGAAGGGTGACTGACATGGAAAGAGCGCTCAGACAGAAGGCATAACAGATGTCCTGGTGGCTGGTGGCTGTTGGGTGAAAGTCTGAAATCGGAGGGAAGCCGGGACCGAGGTTGAGGCTTAGGCTGACTCTGAGACTCAAGCCTGCTCTGAGCCGTAATAAGCTGGCCTGGCCTGGTCTGGCTTTAAGGAGGGTAGGAGAAAATAGTGGAAATCAGGAGGAAATAGGGGAAAAACAGTGCACCATTTTTCACCGTACGGTAAAACTTTATGGTATTTCACCGTACGGTAAAACTTCATGCTGTTTTACCGTACGGTAAAACACTAGAATGAACGTATATGCAAGTGAGGTATTTATGTGTTTGGTTATATAAGTGCTGCTCATGACCTGAGTAAAGTCAGGCAATAATTATGGTTATGGCTAAGGCACTAATCCCTGGACAAAACCGACATCCATATTCACCCCGTCACACTGACTATCCCAGCCCCTCAAATACCAGCCACTCCTCCCAGCCCCTGCCACCTTGCTCAGGCCCCCGTACCCTGACGCAGCCATGCTCCCGGCCAGCTCTCAGACGTGTTTTACTTCAATATACATAGAGGCAAACGAGCATGGGCGCCACTTGAGCACGGCCAAATGGTGAAACCGACAGCACAGAGATGATAAGCCGCCAGGAACTGTTACATAGCCGCCAATACCCGCAGTCCAGACACCAGACCACCGAGCCGCCAAAGTGCCGAACCAATCTGCCTGACCATCAAGGTCTGAGCTGTTCGGTCAAACTGCCCGAACCCAAAATGCTGAGGGCAGCCCCTGCCATGCAGGAGCTGCCCTCGCATTAATAAAAGCACTACAGTGAAACAGGCTGCAGCTAAAAGGACCTCACCTCTCCACTATGCCATCGGGCATCAGGTAGCATCAAAGCCATGGCGCACAGTGCAGGGTAAGTCCAGAGATGTGCTCATACCGGGGATATTGTCCTTGCTCTGGCAAACACAGAGACCAATTGCAGCCCATGCCCATATCCAGAGCCCGGCTCAGGCCATTTCTCATGCTTAGCCACGCACTAACAGGCACGCATGCCTTCTGCAGGTCTCTTAGTAGGCAATCAGCACCAGGTCGGTAAGGGGCAGACAGATGGAGCTGCGACGCACCTGGAAACGGTAGCCCAGGTTGAGGCTCTCAATATAGCTCTTGAGCTCATAGAACTCTTCGGGGGTGTGGTAGAAAGCCAGTACCAGTACCGGGTGACTCTTTTTGATGGTCTCCAGTGCGCCCCTGATAACCTCTGGCTCAAAGCCCTCAACATCTACCTTGATAAGGCCCACATCAAGGTTATGCTCCCTGACGTAATCATCAAGGGTAATAACCTCCACATCCTCATAGAAGTCATCGCCCTTATGGTAGTCAATGGCCATGGAGGCAGTAGCATCCGGTATGCTTCTGGTCCTGCTCAGTCTGATGGTGCCCGGCTTTTCACCAAGGCCTTTCTTATGAGCAAGGATATTGCCTGCCTTAATATCATCAGCCAGCATGTTGCTCAGCTGCTTGTAGCTCAGGTCACCAGGCTCAAAGCTGTGCAGCTTTGAGTTGCCAAACAGTGCCTTGAACAGCAGCAGGGTATCGCCCACAAAACCGCCAGCATCGATAATGTCCCTGCCATTCAGGGAGGCCAGCATGCCAGCTGGCAGGTCGTACAGACCATAAAGACTGGTAAAGCTCGAGCCCCAGTCCTGAGCTACCTGCCTGAGGAAAGGCGGGTTGTCAGCTTCCTTTTTCTGTATGTAGTTATCCAGCAGAGCACGGTCAACATTTGTCCAGGCATAGCTTTCCTTTACCAGGATGGCACTGTCGGAGCGGGCAAGCTCCACCAGTCGCTCATGCAGGTCTATGTACTCACATGAGACATCATCAAGACCATCCTTGAGTCTACCAAGCACTTCAGCCATGACATGATGATCACGGTAATGAGCAAACTGCTCGGTCCACATGAAATTGAGATTTCTGTAGTTGCTGCAAACGTAATTGCCGAATGCCTCGGCATTCATAGGCACATTCTTTCCGTTGATGTTTAAGGTCGCAACGATTTTTGACTGTTCGTTTGAGGCCGCCATTAGGTCCATCTCCTGCCTGCATGATTAGATTTTTGCCCAGTATTATACGCTTTTGCCCACCATAGCATCAGACACACATGCCTGAAGCCGATGAACTGGCTGTGGAACCTGCCGAAGACCAGGATGAGCTTATCAATAAGCTCATATGCAGCTGTAGCTGTGGCAATCCAGAGTTTGGTACAGTTTTCATAAGCAGCAATGCTTTTGCTCAGAAGTGGGGAGCTAACCCGGATGATTTACGTATGTTTATCAGCACCATATCATTACGTGAGTTGTCACCAGGAAAGGTAAATCCTGAAATTGCTGACTGTCAGAGCTGTAGAGCAGCAGGAGGAGAGCTGGCAAAAACAGCATTTATGCGCCAGTTTCGTGATGCAGTAGTGTCCTGTGTCAATGGTTAGTGTATTCCTCTGACCAGGCGCTGATCTTTGCCATTGCTTTGAACTGTAAAGCTCATAGCACTTTGCAGCTCATACCTTTGATCCATGAAGGCAAACTCAGGCTGCTTTTGCTACTTCTGGACTATTAATCTGAAGTCATTGGTATAGCCTTTCGGTATAAGGCTGGTAATGGATTTACAGGTAACTAATTGGGCAGCGCTGCAGATTCAGCCTGATTACCGATGGAGGTCTTAGTACGGGAGCTGCAGCCGCAGGCCGGGACTGCGGCCGTGCGGTCAGTTGATGAGGATTTCAAAGCCCTTGAGGTAGAAGGTTTCAGGGCATGGCAGGGATACCAGGTGGTCAATGTCCTGGCGCAGGGTGGTGACTATCTGAGCTTCAACTTTGGCCTCCAGGGCAGCATCAGCAATAATCTTCTGGAAGAGCTCTTCAGTCATGAGGCCAGAGCAGGAGAAAGTAAGCAGTCGTCCGCCTGGACGTACCAGCTGCATGCCAAGACGGTTGATGTCCTGATAGCCACGGCAGCCGCTGTTGAGGTTGCTGCGGTTTTCAATAAACTTTGGCGGGTCAAGAATGACAATATCGAATTTGGTTCCGGCTGCCACCTGCTCACGAAGATATTCAAAGACATCCTTTTTGATGAACTTGCAGCGGCCTGGATCGAGATGATTCTCCACCACACCCTCACGGGCTGCATTAAGAGCATGCTCGGAAACATCCACGTTATAAACAGCACCGGCTCCGCCCTTCAGGGCCAGCAGACCAAAACCGCCGGTGTAGGAGAAGCAGTTAAGTACGCTCGGACCCTTCTTGCAATTCTCGCTCATGGTCTTAAAGGTACGGCACAGCTCATAGGTGTGGTAGCGGCTCTGACGCTGGTCCAGGTAGCCGCCGGTCTTATGACCGTTTTTAACATCAATAGGGATGTGTACCAGCCCACGTTCCTGAACAAAGAGAGTATCAGGAACGGCCTCATCAAGCTCGATAAACTCTGATCCACCCTCGCCATCGTCGATGCGGCGTACCCTGGAAATCTGACGTGAGTCTTTAAGGGCATTGCCCTGACCGTCCCTGAGGTTATAAGCGCGGCTCAGGTCCTCAGGATCTACAAGGCCGGCACGCAGCGGCAGATTCTCCTTGCGGCGCGATTTGGCATCAGAACGCTCGTACAGATAGCAGTCAGGCTCCAGCTCATGCAGAGCGCGGAAGATATGCTCATAAAGAGCCTCCATACCGGCAGATGACAGGGCAGCGCAGATAACATTATTGAAGCGGTCAACAATCAGGCCAGGCATGAAATCGCCTTCGGCTGCCACAAGGCGGATACCGTGATCGCCCCGGGCCACCAGAGGAGCTCTGCGGGCAATGGCGGCACGCAGGCGCTCTTTGACAAAATCGTAGTCTATGCGGTCTTCTTCATTAAAAGAAATGGCGCGCAGCACTATCTGAGAGCTTGGTGACCAGTGGGCATAACAAAGGAATTTGCCATCGCTGGAAACAACCTTGCACAGGGTGCCTGATTTAACCTTGTCCATATCTGCAGGCTGGCCGGTCTTGCTGTCCTGAGCATGGGAAACAGCCTTGGAGAAAATCCACGGATGACGGCGCAGCAGTGATTTTTCACGGCCTTGATGAAGCACAAAGGAGATCATAGATAGGGGCGCTCCTGACAGATATGGGTATAAATCAAAAATGGAATGATGAATTATAACCAAAAGGGTCTGCAAAGATTCAGCTCTGTGAGCATAAGCACAGCCCAAAGCACATATTGATGCCCTTGCAATGGCAGTAAGACAGCCCGGATCTGCACCTCTTCAGACAGCAATGACGAGGCAGGGGTTACAGTGATGATGAGCTGAGTCACTGATATCAGGATACAGGTATGAAAGAGATCAGGGCAGTGGGAGTACAGAGAGCAGATGAGCTGGATGACTGACAGCAGGAGACAGGAGTGACGTAGTTCATGGTACCGGGATGACAGAGATCGGGATAGATGTATGACAGAGAGCATGAGACAGAAATGACCTGGATCAGGGTACCGGGATGACATAGATCGGGTTATCTGTGTGACAGATAGCATGCGACAGAAATGACCAGGATCAGGGCAGTGGGATGGCCGGGAAAAATTTGTATCTTGCTATGTCTGCGCTGTGTTTTGCTCTTGTATGCTAGTAGTGCCATAAAGACTGACAGTATGGGATTATTGACCACTTTCACATTGGCTTATGTTGTAAGTTATTTGAATAGTTAGCTAAGGCTAATTTTTTTTGATAAAATCCCACCTTCAAAATAATTCAGGTGTATGAGTTTTGCCATCCAGCTGGCCTGATACAGGTACTGCCTCCGGTACTGGCCACTGTAATGAGCCCGGTCCTGTGTCCAGGATCATCTGTGCTCACTTCCTGAAGAGATTGCCTCAGTCATGGCGCCGTATGCCATAAGGTGTGCATGCGGCAACCTGAGCGAATTATTTATCCCCGGCCCGGGTCATGGCACAACGGATTAGTCCTGGCAGTACACCTCCAGCCAGGCTGGTCTGATATTGTCTTTTTCAGGGCGCAAGGCCCTCAGTGCCCTCAGTGCTTTATATTAATGAATCTGCACTGCAATCAGGACAATGATTTTCCATCTTTCAGGGTTTTATTTCCGGTATATGATCGTACCCCCTGCGCATATGCTTTTCCGGCAATGGACGTGCAGTGTCAACAGCCCCGTCCGTACGCCTGTTGTGAGGCTGTTTATCAGTCGTGCGTCCACAGGCTGCTGGCGGCATTGCGTCATTGCCGGTATTACCATGATTGCGGGAATAACTTTGCCCGGGGCTGGTATGACAGCGTGTTTGTACGAAGCAGTCAGGTGACGGGGCATAACAGTGCTCAGCCTGGATTGACGAGGCAGGGCCTGATGCTTCTGACACTTGTTGTAGTTCTTTCTTGTGAGTTTTTTGATGAAAAAAGACAGGTTGATCAAATACGGAGTGCTTGGAGCAGCTGCCCTGGTGCTGCTGGGCTGGGCAGGATGGAGTGCCTTTAAGGTTGATCCTCCATCCTATATGACTGCTATGCCTGCAGTTCGCGATATTGAGCAAAAGGTCTATGCTACCGGTACTATTGCCGGCAAGGTGTCAGTAGACGTTGGTGCCCAGGTATCAGGTCAGATTAAAAAGCTCTATGTCTCACGAGGCGACAGAGTAAGTGAGGGTGACCTCCTGGCTGAGATTGACCCTGACATTCAGGAAAACAATCTCAAGCGAGCTCAGGCTGAAGAGAGTCTGATTGCAGCTCAGATACGCTCGAAAAAGGCTCAGCTGGTAATGCTCAGGGCTGAAAATACCCGTCAGAAGAATCTGCTCAAAAAGCAGGCAACCTCAGAGCAGAGTGCGCAGCAGGCAGCTGCCCAGTATGAAATGGCCCTTGCTGACCTCGATGCTCTCAATGCCCAGTATGAGCAGGCAAAGATTTCTGTAGCTGATGCCGCAACCAATCTTGGATATACCCGTATTCTTGCTCCAATGGACGGTACAGTCTTCGCCCTGCCTGTAGAGGAAGGTCAGACTGTAAACGCCAATCAGACCACACCTACCATTGTCCGTCTTGCTGATCTGCAGACCATGACTGTTGAAGCTGAGATTTCTGAGGCAGATGTGGTTAAGGTGGCTCCGGGCATGGACTGCCGTTTTACCATCATGGGCCTGCCAGATCGCTACTTTGAGGCAAGGCTGCGTTCCATTGATCCGGCTCCGGCATCAGCTGAAAGCTCAACTGCATCCGGTGCTGCATCTACAGGCGGCATGTCATCAACAGCAATTTACTACAATGCACTGCTTGATGTGGATAACAGTGAAGGCATATTGCGTATCGACATGACAGCCGAGGTTGAAATTACCATTGCCAGAGCAAAGCAGGTCAAAGCCGTGCCGCTGGCTGCGTTAAAGACACGTGCTGGCAGCTCTGAGGCTACTGTTTACCAGCTGGTAGATGAGGAAGTTGTACCGGTTACGATTAAAACAGGCATTAAGGATGATCAGTATATCGAGGTCCTTGACAGTAATTTTGATACCTCAATTCCTCTCATCATTGGCGATGA
Organism: Anaerobiospirillum sp. NML120511; assembly: GCF_023050955.1. NCBI lineage: Bacteria > Pseudomonadati > Pseudomonadota > Gammaproteobacteria > Aeromonadales > Succinivibrionaceae > Anaerobiospirillum > Anaerobiospirillum sp. NML120511. Next base: position 10,749 of record NZ_JALKIK010000043.1, on the reverse strand, counting down.
TGTCGCAACTGCAGCATATTCAGCTTCCCAAAACCGCCGTCGCGGCCCGCCAATGTTCTAAACGCCTGGCGTCATGAGCCGTGCACCATATGCAGGGTATAAGTCGCAAAGCAACATGCCAATGCTGCACGAGCAAAGCGACATGCCAGTGCTGCACGCGCAATGCGAAATGCCAGGGATGAATGTGCAAGGCTGCATAGGCAAGGCGCAAGGCTGCACGCTCAATACGCCTGACAAAAGGTGCCATAAGCCGCAGGCGTTGAGGGGCGGTCCCTGGATTTGAGTACGGTACGCTATCTCAGTGACATGACCGGTCAGTAGAGGAGAATGTGAGTGGAAACCGAGGTTTTGCTGGAACTTAAAGATGTACGCCGCTCCTATCAGTCAGGTACATCAACAGTAGAGGTGCTTCATGGCATCAACCTTACCGTACAGGCAGGGGAGATGCTGGCCATTATTGGTCCGTCAGGTTCGGGCAAGTCAACCTTGATGAATATCATTGGCTGCCTTGATAACCCAAGTGCCGGCAGCTACCGCGTAATGGGGCAGGATACGCTCAATATGGAGCCTGATGAGCTGGCCGCACTGCGTCGTGATTTCTTTGGCTTTATCTTCCAGCGCTATCATCTGCTGGGCCATCTGTGTGCCCGGGAAAATGTCCAGGTGCCGGCTGTATATGCCGGTGTGCGTAAAGGCAAAAGAGATGAGCGTGCCCGCATGCTCCTTGAAACTCTGGGACTGGCCGAACGTACTGAATACCGTCCATCTCAGCTCTCTGGCGGTCAGCAGCAGCGCGTATCCATTGCCCGTGCTCTGATGAACGGCGGCCAGATTATTCTGGCTGATGAGCCTACAGGCGCTCTTGATACCAGATCAGGTCAGGATGTAATGCGCACCCTGCAGGAGCTCAATGCCCTTGGTCATACCGTCATTATCGTTACCCATGATCCGCGCATTGCAGCCTGCGCCCGCCGCGTTATCGCCATTGAAGATGGCAACATCAAGTCAGATACCATCAATGAGCATGTGGCATCTGCTTCATCTTTAAGAGGCTCTTCTGACAGTCATGATGAGACTCATGAGGCAGGCTCCTCGGCAGCATCCACTAATGAAACATCAGACAGTCATGCACAACAAGGCTCCCAGGCCGGAGTCTCTTCAGGAGCGGGCGCTGCAGCAGGTTCAGCAGCAGGTGCCGTAGCCGGTACAGGAGCGGGCGCCGCAGCAGGGGCAGCAGCTGCTGGTGTCGCCGGGGCCGGTGGTGCTGCAGCATCTGGTGCAGCTGATGTTGCCAGTGGCGGTATAGCAGCTGGTCACGGTGCCAGTGGCACTCTGGTAAAGAATCATTGGTCGCGCACCTGGAGCTCGTATCTGGATCGCTTCAAGGAAGCATTTGTCATGGCCTATAGAGCCATGCTTTCTAACCGTATGCGTACCCTGCTTACCATGCTGGGCATCATTATCGGCATTATGGCCGTGGTATCAGTTGTAGCGCTGGCACGAGGCGCTTCGGACCGTATCATTGCCAATATCGCTGCTATGGGTACCAATACCATTACCATTTATCCGGGTACACGTTTTGGCGATGTGCGATCAGGAAGAGTTCGCTCTCTCACCCCGCGTGATCTGTCGGTGCTCAAAGGACAGCCTTTTGTCGACTCGGTCTCGGCCACCATTATGACCAGCAGTCTGCTGCGCCGTGGCTCTGAAGAGTCTAATGCCTCTGTTCAGGGCGTTTCCCAGGATCTGTTCCGTGTCTATGGACTGACTCTCAAAGATGGACGTATCTTTTCAGAGCAGGAGCTTGATGGCAGGGAGCAGGTAGCCGTAATTGACAACAATGCTGCAAAGCTGTTCTTCCCGTATGAAGAACCTGTGGGCAAGACCCTGATAGTGGGCAATATTGCTGTAAAGATTATTGGCGTACTGGCACCTTCTGACTCCTGGATTGTCAGAGGAGAGAATCCCAATGTCTTTATGCCATATACCTCGGTTATGGCCCGTCTGGTCAACCAGGACTATCTGTCATCAATTGTGGTACGTATCAAGGAGGGCTTTGCAGCTCCAGTAGCCGAAAGTTCAATCAAATCTACCCTGGCTGCCCGTCATGGACGTGTGGATTTCTTCATGCAGTCATCAGACACCATCATGAAGTCCATTGAGAGTGCCACCTCCACCTTTACTCTGATGATTTCAGCCATTGCCGTAATCTCCCTTGTGGTAGGCGGTATCGGTGTTATGAACATCATGCTGGTCTCAGTAACTGAAAGAACCAGGGAGATTGGCATACGTATGGCCGTTGGCGCACGTCAGTCTGACATTCTCACCCAGTTCCTGATTGAGGCTGTCATGGTCTGTATGCTCGGTGGCCTGCTCGGTGTAATTCTCTCGTATGTGACAGGCCAGCTGCTCATGCACTTTATACCGGCCATCACTTTGTCATACTCGGTCTTTTCCATTGTTGCAGCCGTTGTGACCTCTTCGGTAATTGGTATTGCCTTTGGCTTCATGCCGGCCCGCTCAGCCTCCCGCCTTAATCCTATCGAGGCTCTGGCACGTGAGTAGTCATGGCAGGTGCTCATGCGCAGGAAAATGAGCGTTCCAGAAAATGACTGACCTGACCGGGTGCAGTGATCAGTAACAGCCAAAAATAACAGCCGGCCGGGCTTTCCAGCTGGCTGTTTTTTTCTGTAACCTCGGTGGGGAAGACCCAGGACATGGTCTTGCTGATGCCGGAATGGCGGGCGTCAGGTCATTACCTGTGGCGTGCGTCAGTTCATTGCCGGTGGCGTGGGTATGAAACTGCAGGGAGGTCTTGTATGAGGCAGCTGGGAGGTCAGGTAGCGCCACGGGCTGTCCATGGCTGATATTGCCCTTTGAGTGAGCACCTGGTCTGATAAGCCCATAATTTTTGTTATCGGAGTGTCATATCAGGGATCTGAGCTGTGCCATAAGATAGAATAGGGGCCAGATTATTTTCTGCAGCCATTAGCGTTTGTGGCTGTCAGGGCGGGCGCTGCCCTCAGAGGCAGCTGTAGTCAGCAGTATGCAGGGCGCGTCCCTGTCAAACCAGGAGCACACAGTTATGCAAAAAGGCGATATCGAGGCATTAAAAGAAAAGATGCAGACAGATGATCTGCTCAAGTTTTTTATTGAACTGCTCGAATTTGATACCAGAGCTGACTTTACCAGTCAGGAAAAGCCTTCCAGCGCAGGTCAGCTCAGACTGGGCGCCCGTCTGTTAAACATCCTTTCCAACCTCAAGCTCTCACCTGTACAGACCAGGGAAGGTGTGATTATTGCCCGCATCCCTGCCACTGCAGGCTACGAGAACAAAGAGCGTCTCTGTCTGCTGGCTCACCTGGACACCGCTCCTGATGCCTCATCTGCCAATGTCAAACCATCTCTGGTAACTGACTATGCAGGTCGCGGTATTGAGCTGGCCTCTGGTGATGTAATTGACCACGAGCTCTCTCCTGAGCTGGCTGGTCATATTGGCGAGGACATTGTGGTAACCGACGGTACCACTTTGCTCGGTGGTGATGACAAGGCCGGTATTGCTGTCATCATGCACCTGATCAAGCACATGGTCGATGATCGCGTGGTCCATGGTCCTGTCACTGCCGTGTTCTCAGTTGATGAGGAAATTGGCCGCTCTACCCGCTATCTTGACCTTGATGTTATTGACTGCGATTTTGCCGTAACCATCGATGGATGTGAGCGTGGTGAGCTTGATGTTGCTACCTTCAATGCCGAGGGTGCCAAGATTATCTTCAAGGGCAAGGTGGTTCACACTGCAGTTGCCTATGGCAAGATGAAGAATGCCCTCAAGATGATGAGCGATTTCATCAGCATGCTCCCTGGCAATGAGGCTCCTGAGACCACTACCGGTCGTGACGGCTTCTACCATGTACATGATGTCATGGGTAATGTCGAGCAGGCTGAGCTCATGATGATTCTGCGTGACTTTGAAAAGGATGGTCTGATGCGCCGCCACAATTTTGTGGAGCACCTGGTAGATGAGATCAATGCCCGCTACGGCATCAATTCCTGTGAGGCAGTTTTCGTCAAGCAGTACGAGAATATGGAAACTGTACTCAAGGAAAACCCTAAGATCGTCAACTACTGCCGCAAGGCCTTTGAGCGTGCCGGTATTGAGCTTACTGAAATGTATGTTCGCGGCGGTACTGACGGCGCCAACCTCAGCTGTCGTGGCCTGCCTTGCCCAAATATCTTTGCAGGTCCTCTCAACTGTCATGGCATTTACGAGTGCCTCCCGGTACCGTCACTGCATGCCAGCTATGAGGTAACCAAAGCCCTGGTAGAGCAGGTAGCTCTGGGCGAGGACAAGTAAGCACATTCGGTGCTATACAGCATCCAGCATCCTGCGTCATGCATCCATCATGAACGAACCGGCAGCGTGATACTGTCGTGCGTGGCTGTCAACATATTGCATCGCATGCAGGGCAGCTTCCGATATGACTGCAGCTCAGTACGCTGAGTCCGAGGTGAGCGGGCAGCCGGGCGAGATTGCGGCAGGGCTGCGGGGCGGGATGGCATCAGGTTGATATGAGATTATGGGCTGGCGCAAGTCAGCCCTTTATTTTGATTTTTCAGGACAGCAATTATGGCCAGGATATTTTTGACCGGCGCAAATGGTCAGGTGGGCAAGGATGTTGAGCTGGCTCTGCTCAGGCAGGGACATACAGTAATTGCCGCAAATCACAGAACTCTGGATATTACCGAAGCTGACAGAGTTATGAGTGCTATCTGCGACAGCATGCCTGATCTGGTGATTAATGCTGCAGCCTATACCAATGTGGAGAAGGCCGAGGACGAGCCGTCAGCTGCCCTCAACGTCAATGCTCTTGGTCCGCGCAATATTGCCAAGGCCTGCGCAGCCTGCAACATTCCGCTGATTCACATCTCTACAGACTATGTGTTTTCTGACGTCAAGCGCCGTGAACACCGCGAGACCGATCCGGTAAAGCCAGAGTGTGAGTACGGCCGCAGCAAGCTTGAGGGTGAAAACTGCATCATTAACTCTGGCTGCCGCCACATCATAGTTCGTACCTCATGGCTTTTTGGCGCCTTTGGCCGCAACTTCGTCAAGATCATGCTTTCCATGGTTCAGGAGCGCAGTGAAATTGCAGTTGTCTGCGATCAGCTGGGCAATCCAACCCCGGTACGACCTCTTGCCGAAGCCCTGGTAATCATGGCTCAGCGCATCCTTGAGGATAAGGACTTTGCTGATTACGGCATCTATCACTTCTGTGGCTATGAACCTACTACCTGGGATAACTTTGCCCGCACCATCTTTGCCCGTGCTATCCCTATGGGGCTGCTCAATCACGATGTCAACGTGCTCTCCATTACCAGCGAGGAGTTCCGCAGCAAGGCTAAACGTCCACGTGACAGCCGCCTCAACTGCGACCGCATCCGTGAAGTCTTCGGCATTGAACCACCATACTGGGAGGATTACCTGGGCGAGGTTATGCATGCCTGGGGCCGTGAGCGTCAGGGCCTGACTCCAGTTGAAGATTATGACCATACAATCAGCATTATGGAAAGAATCACCAATCCTGAGGATCTGCAGCTGCTGGCTAAAAGCATGCAGGAGGCCGATCAGCAGGAGCAGCAAGAGCTGCAGTCCCGGCAGCCTGATCAGCAGATCCAGCAAAGCTGACCTGCTCGGTGATCACCACAGGTAACCTCGATTCCTGAATTACAGCAAAAAGCCCTCTGACAAAGAGGGCTTTTTGCTGGCTGACACGCCAGTTTCAGACTGCATGGCCGCACATTGGCGCGCAGGCTTCCTTAACGCTTACATATTTATGATTATCTTGGGTAAAACAGTGCCATGCGATCAGGGGATTATGCCGCATGGCAGGCCCCAGGCCGCCTGACAGATGGCTTGTCCGCTGGCCATGTGGCCTGCAGACCAGGCAGCCCTGACCGCTGGACGACCAGTGGCCGGATGGACGGCAAGCCAGTCATAACTGACCGCTGGCACGGCCGGTGGCCTGCGGTCGGCAAGCCAGCAGGCTGGGACAGTAGGAGCTTTCAGCCTTTTCTGCGACAGCTTTGATGTCGTTATGTCATAGGCCGCATGTTGCGATCCTCAAGCGGTGGGAGCCGTCGATTCTCTGGTTACTTGTTTGTCAGAGGCTCTGACGGTAAGGGGGCTCATACGGGCCATAAAAGGCTGAGTAGCATAAACATTAATGAAGGTTGAAATAAGCTGAGCCTCAGTCCGATTTCCGGACTGAGGCTCAGCTGGTGATACTTTAGAGTATCAAGGGACCTGGTGGGCTCCGGGCAAGGTCCAGACACTACCATGAGCAATGAATGGCCATGTCCAGCTGACGCTGGACATGGCCAGGGTCTTGGAGAGTAATCCTGCACAGTGATTTCGGAATCTGAGATCACAATCAAATGTCTGCTGCCAAACATTTGATTGGAGACTGAAACTAACAAATCCTGGGTGGCGCTCTAATCTCAAGTGTCACTAAAACTGTTGACACGCGTCGTTATACATTGGTGCAGGCCTGGGCTATCAAGGATCTTCCAATGTTGATGAGTTTACCTTAACTGGTACTGCTCGTTATAACTTCTAATTGAGAGCGGTTAGCTATAGATAACTATTAAACATCTGCCAGACTAATATTAGTTATTGGGTAGCGTGCCTTAACGGTAATACGAGCATTCCAGAATATTGTGCAAATGAGCTAAACAACACATGAATATTGTGTTTTTCCAGATAGCTGAATATGCCCGCTCAAGGAGCCATGCTATGGCTGCTAGGGGTGAAAGGCTTGAGCAAAGGGCTGCTTCCATGAACATACCGCTGCCCCCAAAAAGTTAGATGTCTCCTCAACTCAGAAGCTTTCTAACCTGTCAGGTATGGTTGACCCCGTCTTCAGCAGCTGCTGTCAGACCGGTTGACCATGCCTGAACACTGACATTGAGCAGAGAGTTGCAGGAATAAAAAACAGCCTATATATCAGCTTTTATCAGCTGTCACTAATAGGAGCATGACTTGCCTCTTGTCGATGGCCCAGCCAAAAGCATACTGATAAATAAAGGATTCCTTCATCAAGCAAGCGGCTTAGTTACCCGATATCAGTGTAAATCAATGGAGTGCCGGACCTCATAAAACCTGATAAATATGCGGTTAAAATTCCGCATAACATCTGCTCAATGTCAGGAACAAAAGTACCTGTCGTCCATTTCCTCTGGGAAGGGATGCCGCCCCAGGGGTTTTGTGCGTCTGCTTCCTGCCGCCTCAGTCCGGGATCTGGCTCTATTGATTGAGAGTCATGATGCCCAGCCATTCCTTTCGTCAGCCAGGTCCTGTCCGCCACTGCCCGGCCACCGGCCGTGCTGCCTGTCTGGTTTCCCAGCTTGTCGGTCATCCGACTACCGTCCGTACCTCCCGCAAGGAGTCCTGGCTTGCTGTCCATCCGGTCACCGTCACAGTACCTCCCGCCAGGAGGCCTGGCCTGCTGTCCATCCGACCCCGGCCGTGCCACCGGGTGTGCCACCGGTCAGAGCTGCCTTGCTATCAGGCTGCATGGTCATCGGACAAGCCATCTGTCAGGCGGCCTGTGGCCAGCCATGAGGTATAATCCCCTGATCGCATGGCACAATTTTATCCAAGATGATCATAAATATGTAAGCGTTAAGGAAGCCTGCCCGTATCTGAGGCCGGATTGGGCCGGTCCTTTCTTCGGCAGCTTCGCCAGGGCAGGTTATGAGAGGATGACATAGCGGCACTCCCATTATTAGGACAAAAGGCGATCTGCCTAAGCAGCAGCTAATAACTCAGTCTGATAATTGTTGATGAGTGCAGAGGGCTGCACTCAGTAAGTTCACGAACAGAGCTCTAAAGTTATCTGACCTCCGGTCCAGATGGATTGGATACAGCAAACAGACCATTAAAGCCTTGCAACTGTCGCAACCTGTCCCCATATCTTTCTTATCGGGGGCTTAATGTCAGTTAGATGACCGGGCTGGCCCGGCAGGGCCTACGGGCCTGGTGAGTAGATAGGGCCGACGGGCCTGGTGAGTCGATAGGGACGACGGGCCTGGTGAGTCGGTGAGTCCGGCAGGCCTGGTGAGTCGGTGAGGCCGACGGGCCTGGTGAGTCGGAGAGGCCGACGGGCCTGGTGAGTCGGTGAGGCCGACGGGCCTGGTGAGTCGGAGAGGCCGGCAGACCTGGTGCGCCGGTGAGACTGGCAGGCTTGAGAGCCGGGCCGGGGCTTGCCGGCAGGTCGGCGGCAGGGGCTGATGAGATTACCTTAAACAGGTGCAGGCGCATGATGCGCCTGCAGGCTCAGCGTGCGGTAATGGCATTTTTCAGAAGGATTAGAGTGTGGATTTATCTAAGAATAAAGGATTGAGCAGCACATTGCTGGCACTTAGCTGTCTGCTCCTGAGCTCATGCTCCATTAATGAAACCGAGTATGAAAATGCCATTCGTGCTCCACAGGGCTATGGCATGGACAGGCAGCGGTACACGTGCTCAACCGGTACCAGCATGCAGCCTGAAGGAACAGATCCGCGTCTGTGTGGGCCGATTGGGGGCGGGGCACAGTTGTTTTCCGGTGCACAGAACAGATCCGGGACGCAGGCCGGTTCCGATGCCCGCAGCGATGATGCGGCCAGTACCAGCAGTCGCTATGCTCATAAGGCTGACAGCGATAACCCACTGGAAGCGGACTTTTACCGTGTCTTTAATGATGACAATCTCAGTGCTCTGATTGATGGCGCCCTGAAAAACAATTACGATATCAATACTGCCTGGCTCAATCTTAAAAAGGCTCAAAGTGATTATGGCCTTGCCCGCACAGCTCTGCATCCTACAGTTACAGCCGCTCTGTCATCAGGCAGCCGCAAGGATTTAAGCCGCAGCTCCCAGAGTACCAGGTCATCATCAGGCAATTTCGGCCTTTCTTATGAGCTGGATCTCTTTGGCCGCCTCGATGCTGCATCGCGTTCAGGATGGGAGTCTTTCCGTGCCAGTGCCTTTGATTACCGGGCAATGCGTCTTAGCATTATTCAGCGTACCAGTCAGTATTACTGGAGTTATGCCTTTGCCCGCGAGGCTCTTGATCTTGCTGAAGATCAGCTTGAGGCATCCTATAAGCGTCTGGCTCTGATTAAGGAAAAGCAGCTTCAGGGCGCTGCCGATGGTCTTGAATATGATCAGGCCCTGGTGAATCACAAGAATGTAGAGCAGAGTGTCTATCAGCGCAGCTATGAGCTTACCGCAGCACGTAATGCGCTTAACACTCTTCTTGGAGCTTTTGCTGACAGCAATATAGACAGTGCAGTAACTGAAAAGGCCCTGCAGAACACAGTCTGCCCCTCAGTACCGGTCAACATGCCTGCCTCACTGTTAAAGAACCGACCTGATCTCATGGCCAGTGAAGCCCGTGTCCGCGCTGCCTTTGCCAATGTGGACGAGGCCCGCGCCAGTTTCTACCCTCAGTTCAATCTCAATGCTGCGGTTGCAACAGGTTCGGCTGCCTCGCTTGGCAACTTCCTGCTTGATCCTGTGGGCACGCTTGGGGCAGCTCTGACTTTCCCGTTCTTCAACTACAATCAGCTGTCCCTGCAAAAGGAAAGTGCTCTGGTCTCCCGCGATAAGGCACGCCTTGATTTTGCCAACAACTTTATTACTGCTGTACAGGAAGTCTCAGACGGTCTCAACAGCCTGCGCTATCAGGAACAGATGATTGGCAGTACAGCTCTTGAATACGAGCTTGCCGGCAAGAACTATGACCGTATGACTGAGCGCTACCGTTACGGCAGCGCCGCCTTAAGTGAGGTGCTTGATGCCTCAGATACCTTAAGAAGTGCCCAGAGCAAGCTGCTGTCAGCAAGACGTGATTTGCTCAATGCCTCCATGAATGTCATGGTGGCGCTAGGAGGAGACGGTCTTGCAGGCTTTGACGGCAGTGCCATTGCTGATGCCGATGACCCGGCTGCTGCAGTAGCTGCTGGCAAGCATGGAGCAGCGGGCAATCACCAGGCTCCGGCCAGTGCAGCCGATGGGGCAGCCAGTGGCAGCCAGTCAATGCAGATTGTCTCAGGAGCCGAGCTTCCTTACATGCTTCTTGAGAACGCCGGCATATCCTCAGATCATGTCTGACAGCTAACCTCAACTGCAACAGACTTAGCCTGACCTTCTCAAACCAGCCAGCCCCTCCAAGAACCTGACCTGGGCAGCCATAAGCTGCCCAAGAATGGTATGCATGGCACGGCATGGAAGTGCAGGGCTGAGCTGGCAGGCAGGTACTCAGGGAGGGATGCAGGCAGGCGAGCGGGCTGGCAGGAGAGCAGAGCCTGCCTGCCTGAATCAGGTTGCAGATGAGCTGCTCTGAGTTTAGTTGGATATTGTTTTCACAAAGCAAAAAACCGGTGCTCGCCTGGTATGGTGGGCACCGGTTTTTTTTTGATGGGGGCAATTATTGCCGCCGGTAAATTAAGGCAAGCCACATGGATAACAGTCAAGTTCTTGTTAAGTGAGTGTAAAGAACTTGATAAATAAGCCTGTCTTTTTAATTTGAACTTAATAATTTCGGCACAATTTTTTAAAAATTAATCTCAAAAATTTGAATAAAACTTTCCCACAATTATGTACTAAATAAATAGATATCCGTCAATGACAAATATTGATGTGCATAAGACTCTTACTAGTTTTGCGATAAATAAGCGGAATAAGACAAAAACAAATTTAAATAA
>NZ_JALKIK010000042.1:0-41282 GCF_023050955.1 Anaerobiospirillum sp. NML120511 | reverse complement strand
TTCAATCTGAGCCATGATCAAACTCTTCACTTTAATGATTCGTTTGAAGTGCAACTGTAACCAGTTGCCAGTATGTTGGCAAAACTCAAAGTTCTTAACTTAAAGAACCCACACAGATTGTCTGTACTTACTGATTTTCAAAGAACTCAAAAGCGCCGGGCTTTTGCAGCTTCACGCCTCAGTGCGTGACAGCGGAGACGTATTTTAATGATTTCCAACCCCACGTCAACAGCTTTTTTAAAAAAAATTTAAACGAAACTTAATATTTTACTGCTTACGGGAGGGGCAAACCCGACAAATATGCGATTTTGTGATACAAATCACACCTCAAAATAATTTTTTCTGATATCCGCTTTGCCTGACATAAAATGGCACATTTGCCATCAAAAAAGTCAGTAATCACCCCTCACCTTTCAAATACCACAGCAGTCTCCTGAATATTCATCATCCCGCCACTGATCTGATCGTTCGCCCCTGTCTGTATAAATCCTGACTTTCTTTGCAGAAGAGCACCGTCCCCCTGGCAGCAGCTGCAGCTGACGCCGCAGCTGCTGCCACAAGGGAGCCCTGCGCACTCCTTGAGCTTTGTGACTGGACTCTGCCCCTCCCTTATCTCTACATGGTGGAACCGCACGCAAAATCTCAACCTGAAGTGCTCCAGTCACTGTCCCATGCTGTCGAGCTTTAATGAAAGGTACTGTCAGCTCAGCCGCCTCTGGTACATCATTACTCCTCACAGATCACCAGTCCGCTCCATTCAACTGACTGAACAGATCAGCAACTCTCTATAAAGCCAGACGTTTCACGATCAGTAAATCTTTATGAAACCGGACGTTTCACGATCAGTAACTCTTTATGAAGCTGGACTTTTTACAGATCAGATGGATGCCACATCTAAGCTGCATTTACAGATCAGCAAACCTCAGTGCTACGTGACAAGTCTCCTGTCAGCGTGCTGCATAACTGACGTGTCTCAACAGATCAGCGCCCCTGTTGCTGCTGTCATACTAAGAGCAGAACCGCACAGCACTGCTTGAAGTAGCATGCTTTTGATTAGTCGTTACGACAGTGCTGACGCATGTGCCTTATTGCCCGATTGCCTGATACCTGTGTTGCCGCGCATTTTTGTCAGCACCTTCCCTGCCTGAACGTCCATATATTGGTTGTACAATGGAACGATACGCCAGAGACAGGTATACCTTTCTCTGCATGAGCTATCCAGACTCATCACTAATCAAGGGCATCGACTGAACACACCGTTCTGCCTGTATCAAAGCTATTGAGCGCAACAAACTGTCTTCAGTATTAACTTGCTGACTGAACCAGGGCAGCCGCCACAGCAGAACTTTTGTTGCTGACCGGAACTACCGTTCTTACCACCATAATGCATACCATGTCAGCCTGTTCTGATTGCTTACCAAGTACGCTTCCCTGCCTGGGTGGTCAGCAATCCGCATTCCCGCCATACGGTCAGCTATGATGTATGCCTTGCGGTTTGCCATACGGTCAGCCATGCTGTATGTCTTGCGGTTTGCCATACGGTCGGCCATGCTGTATGCCTTGCGGTTTGCCATACGGTCTGCCTTGCTTTTGGGGCTGGCAATGACTTTGAGGGTCTAGAGGATGTGGTGGGCCGCGCGGGCTGATGTCCGGGTTGACGGGTGCAGAAACTTAAGGAGTGTTATGAAGGCTCAGGTAATGGGGCATGCATGGTCTGCATGCTGGGACAGTGATAATTTATGGGAGAGACCAATGCAGTCCAAAGCTGATATTTATCGTTATGACCTCAGGTTTAAAGAGCCGGCCATGACCTCTCGTGGTACCTACTATACCCATACTGTATGGTATGTGGTCTTTGAACACGGCAACCGCATGTCCATTGGTGAGTGCGCTCCCCTGCCTGATCTGAGCTCTGATTTCCTTTCCATGGGAGCTGATCTTGATGAGCGTCTTTTTGCATATGAGCGCAAGCTCAAGGAGCTCTTTGCCCCAGTATTCAAAGAGCTGCTGGACTGTAAGACCAATGAAGAGCTGCTGAGCTTTACCCCTGACACTTCAGCTTTCCTCAACTACCCTTCCATGCTCTTTGGCCTTGAGGGCATGCTTGCCCATATGCGTCGCCAGCTCGTTGGCGGTCTTCATGAGGGCCAGGCTGATCTCATGCTCTGGGACACTCCATTTAGCCGCAATGAAGAAGGCATCCTGATTAACGGACTTATCTGGATGGGTGACTTCGAGACCATGGGGCAGCGCATTAAAAACAAGATTGCCGAAGGTTTCCGCTGCATCAAACTCAAGATTGGCGCAATCGACTTTGACCGTGAGCTTGAGCTGCTCTCCTATATACGTGAGCGCTTCTCTCCTGAGGAGCTCGAGTTGCGTGTTGACGCCAATGGTGCTTTTTCAGTTGAGGAGGCTCCAGCTAAACTCGAACAGCTAAGCCATTTCCACCTGCACTCTATCGAGCAGCCAGTCAAGGCTGGCCAGTATCAGCAGATGGCCGAGCTGTGCGCCAGTTCTCCAATTGCTATTGGTCTTGATGAGGAGCTTATTGGTGTTTATGAGCGTGAGCGCAAGATTGAGCTTATCGATACCATCAAGCCTCAGTACCTGATCATAAAACCAAGCCTGCATGGTGGCTTTGCCGGAACCAGAGAATGGATTGAACTTGCCTCTGAGCGCGGTACCGGTTACTGGCTGACCTCCGCTCTTGAGTCAACCATAGGCTTAAACGCACTGGCTCAGTGGTGCTCTACCGAGGAGCTGACCATGCCTCAAGGACTTGGTACCGGTGCTCTGTATACCAATAACCTCAATACCCCAATGTATATTAAGGATGCACGCCTGTTCTGCAATCTCTCCCTGCCTGAGATGAGCAACTACCGCGACTATCTGCATAATCTATTTGCCAGCAGCGCAGCCCGTATCTTCACTACTGAATACAGCTGCTCCCACAGCACTGACTGATAAATGGACCTTCAGCTGCTCCCACTGCACCGACTGATAAAGGGACCTGCAGCTGCCCTCACAACACTGACTGATAAATGGACATTCAGCTGCTCCCAATGCACCGGCTGATAAAGGCAGCTGCAGGCGCTGGAGGGATTGAGCTTTTGCCAAAGCGGATATACCCTCGCAGGTCCAATCAGGACCTGATGTCACCCCCACTGCAGGAGCATAACCAAAAGTCAGTAACATGGTAATGAACTGCAGGTCATCATGTTGCCGATAGCCTGTAGCTGGCTGCATTGGGCTTGAGACGTCAGATCAAGATTATTTTTGCTGTAACCTGCATGGTTGCGCCTTATGGCGGCGGCTGATGCCATCAGGCCGGAAAAATGGCCGGGCTACAGGCTGTATATGCGTTGGATATGGCGGTTGACAGGTTATGCTCAGGCTGTCATGGTGCTGTTGGCAATACAGATAAGCAGGCACCAGCGACCCACGACTGTTCAGGAGTCTGAGCCAGGTCTGGCTTTTTGAATGAAAACTGTACTTCAGGATTGAGAGGTGAATGTGAACTTTGAAACTGATATCAGCAAACAGATTATTTACCTTGGTGATGAGAGCTTTACCGCTGCAGATGCCATAGCCGGACCTGACGGTACCAGCCATCTTGAGCAGCTGATGATTTCCCGCCATGGTGTCAGCTCTTTTGAGCATGACCTTGCTGTCTTCTTAAGACAGTGGTTTGACAGCTCAGACGTCATAAAGGTCAAAACCTCAGGCTCTACCGGTGTTCCCAAGGTAATTATGGTAGAAAAGGAGCGCATGATGAACAGCGCCCGCCTTACCCTGTCTTTCCTTGGCCTCAACAACGGCGACAGTGCTCTTCTGTGCATGCCGCTTGGCTATATTGCCGGAAAGATGATGGTAGTGCGCGCCCTTACCGGAGGACTTAAACTGCTCCTTGTCCCTCCATGCTCCAATCCGGCTGCCGAGCTGCATGATGATACTCATGTAAGCTTTGCCGCCATGATTCCCATGCAGGTAATAAACGGCCTTGCAGACCCTGACAGTGCCCGCCGTCTTAAGGCTGTCGAACATCTGATCATCGGTGGCGGCGCTGTAGAAAGTGATCTGGCCGCACAGCTCGCCTCATTTGAAGGTGCTGTCTGGAGCACCTATGGCATGACAGAAACTCTGTCCCATATTGCCCTGCGCCGCCTGAGCGGACCTGAGGCATCCAGCTGGTATACCCCTTTTGATCAGGTAACCCTTACTGCAGGTGAGGACAACACTCTTATTGTAAATGCCCCTCTGGTCAACAGCTCAGTACTTGAGACCAACGACATTGTCGAGTTCAATGACGCAGGTCAGTTCCGCATTCTCGGACGACGAGACAATGTCATTAACAGCGGTGGCGTAAAGCTTCAGATTGAGGAAATAGAGCAGTGGCTTAACAGCCGTATCAGAGAACTGTCCTCAGAGCATCCACGTCTGCGTGGCTGCCAGAGCATGGTAAGCTCCCGTCCTGATCATCAGTTTGGCTACATTGCTGTTATGCTCTATCAGCTCCCTGATACCGAAGCTGACCTCAATGAAGAAGAGCTGGAGCTGCTCTTTACTGACATACCAAAATACTGGAAGCCTCGTGCTCTGGTAAGAGTGCCACAGCTGCCTTTAACAGGTACAGGCAAACCTGACCGTGTTGCCGCCCGCTCAATGGCTGCTCGCGACGATCAGTAGCTTCCAGTGAGCGCCCCTGCCGCCCTGTCAGCAGACATAATCCTTTACATTTTATAACGCATTTTATAAAGCCCGTCCCCATTTACCGGAACGGGCTTTTTCATTACCTGAATTTGAGTATGACGGGTTACATTGCAGGCAGTCCAGGCAAGCCCAGTCCAGGCTAGCCCATGCCAGGTCTGTCCAGGACAGGCATGGGCAAGCTGGCCTTGCAGGCTGACTGTTATCGGGAGTGGTCAGGTCAAGTGAAAAAAAATGCGCCTCCGCAGAGACGCACTTTTTCCTGTTAAGGGAACTTAGGATACTTGCTCCAGTCAGGCTTGCGCTTTTCAAGGAATGCCTTGCCGCCTTCCTGAGCTTCCTCAGTCATGTAGTAGAGCATGGTGGCATCGCCGGCCAGCTCCTGGATACCTGCCTGACCGTCAAGTTCTGCGTTGAGGCCGGCCTTGATCATACGCAGAGCCAGCGGGCTGTGCTGCATCATGGTCATGGCCCAGTCAACAACCTCATCTTCGAGCTTGTCAAATGGCACGACCTTGTTTACAAGTCCCATCTCCAGAGCTTCCTGAGCGTTGTACTGACGGCACATGAACCAGATTTCACGGGCCTTCTTCTGACCTACCACACGGGCAAGATAGGAAGAACCAAAGCCGGCATCAAAGCTGCCAACACGTGGACCGGTCTGACCGAAAATAGCATTTTCAGAGGCAATTGACAGGTCACATACTACATGCAGTACGTGGCCGCCACCGATGGCAAAACCGTTAACCATGGCAATAACTGGCTTAGGCATGGAGCGGATCTGCTTTTGTACATCAAGTACGTTCAGACGAGGCACACCATCAGTACCAACATAGCCGCCGTGGCCCTTAACATTCATGTCACCACCGGAGCAGAAAGCCTTGTCGCCGGCACCGGTAAGAACGATAACATTGATGTCCTGGCACTCACGGCAGTAGTACAGAGCATCAGAGATCTCGGTAGTGGTAGTTGGGGTAAAGGCGTTGCGGTAGCGTGGACGGTTGATGGTGATCTTGGCAATGCCCTCAAAGAACTCAAAAAGAATATCCTGATATTCTTTGATGGTCTTCCATTCTCTTGTCTGTGACATAAGTTTGGTCTCGTTAAATTAAGGAAATCATGACATTCAGCCCCTTTGCGGGACTGTTCCCTGCTCTTACGCCGGCTGATTGAGCCCTAAGTGCCCTGAATGCTCCCGACCTGCCATGGCAAGGTACAGCCAGGCAGCGTGGTATGGCATGCCTGGTTGCTGACCTGCCATGGCAAGGCACAGCCAGGCAGCGTGGTGTAGCATGCCCGGTTGCCGACCTGCCATGGCAAGGCTCAACAAGGCAGCGTGGCCTGGCATGTCCGGTTGCTGACCGGCCATGATAGCCATGCGTGGCAGCGTGGTGTGGCATGCCCGGTTGCTGACAGCCATGAGGGCAGGACGGCAGACGGACATGCATGGCGCCGCCAGGTCAGGCGCAGCATGGCACGGCCATGCGTGGCCGGGCTGGCTATGGTCTTTCCGTGGTTACTTTACCAGGGCCTCGTAGGCGCGGCGGCGGGCCTCAACGCTGTTGCGGCCCAGAGTGAGCGCATCTGTGGTAGCACGGGTAAAGAACTCTACCATCACAGGTTTGTCGGTCGTATCAAGCGGAGCAATGAGCGCATCAAGGGCGGCATCGACCTCATCATCGCTGCTGATGCTGATGTACTTAAAGCCACGGCTTTCAGCCCAGCCTTTAGCCTGAGAATGATGCTGCGCAGTTACATATTTCTTGCCGGCCTCATCAAGTGACAGACCAGGCAGTGCATGGAAAATCTCGCCGCCACCATTGTTGAGCAGCAGAATACGTACATTGGAACGAACATACTCATTCCACAGGGCATTCATGTCATAGAAGAAACTCAGGTCACCAATGATTATGACATTGAGCCTGCTGCTTGCTGAAGCATAGCCAATGGCAGTGGACAGAGATCCCTCAATACCGTTGACGCCACGGTTGGACAGCACGGTAATGTTGCGGTCCTGATGGCCACGGTTGCCGAAAATCTGAGCATAACGAACTGTTGAGCTGTTAGCCAGATGGACAGTGGTATTGTCCGGCAGACATGACATCAGTCTGTCCAGAGCATTCATGTGGGAGAAATCAAAGCCTGGAGTACACATCACACTCATGAGGTTCCTGGCCAGCGAGGCATAAAGCGCACGGGAACGGGCCAGATCAGGCAGAGTATGACGGGTATTGCGCATCAGGCGGCGTAAAGTCTCCACGGTGGACTTGCATGAAGCCACTGGATTGACTTTGCACTCCTCAGCAGCACCTTCCATAATGGCCTTGAGGTCCACAGGATGGCGCTCTTTTAATATGGCTACAGCACGGTGCAGAACCTTGATGAAACGCTCTCCATCCATCTCTACCACACCAGTTACACACTTGAACAGATCAGCTATGCTGCCATCCGGGCTGACATGCAGGTGATTTGCAGGTCTGTGAGTTCTCAGGAAGCGGCGCAGATTCTTCGAGATGATATGACCACCTACTGTAATAACCAGATCAGGTGGAGTAAGTGCACGGGCATAGGAAACAGAACGCGGAGAGTTTGCCCTGTCCTCGGCAATAAGAGGAGCAGCTACAGAAAGCTCGGAAATAAAAAGATCTACCTGAGTGCATATGCCATGGGCATATTCCACATTGGTAATGGTCTCAGCCAGAACCACCATGGATGAAGAAAGATCGGTCCACAGCTGGTGACTGGTTCCACAGGACAGACCATCAAGGCTCTGTCCTACCACCAGCATGATGCTGCCTGACTGGGCAAGGTAGCCAGCCAGTGCCTGAGCCCAGCTTTCCATAGAGCCGTAATTATTGCAGTCTGAACATGAGGCATCACTGCCTGCCGGAGTCCTGCCGCAATCACCGTGACAGTGGTCTGCGCATCCTGCTGAAGTCATGCATCTGAAGGCATTAAAAGATTCCAGCTGCTTAAGGCGCTCCTGCTCCAGATCCACATCAAGAGGATTCTGATCGTCATATAGACGCTGCTGCAACTCAAGCTGACGGTATGAATTGAGGTCATAACGACGGATAACACGGGCATGAGGCAGCTCAGTTACTGAAAAATCAAAGAAAGGATCAGAAACAGGAACATTGATATGTACCGGACCCTTGCCATGATGATCAAGCTCCAGCAGAGCTTCGTTGACCATACGGTTTACGTACCACTCATCCTCAGGGCTCTGAATCTCAACCAGAGAAACTGACTTCCTGACCAGAGTACGGAATACATCTTCCTGTGGCAGGGTCTGTCCATCCATCTGACCAATCCATGCCTTGGGACGGTCAGCTGAAATGACCAGCAGCGGAATCTGCTGGTAGAAGGCCTCACTTACGGCCGGATGTAAATTAAGCAGCGAAGAGCCAGAAGTAACCACTACAGCCACAGGCTCACGGTTATTTCTTTCCTGTGCCAGACCCAGAGCAAAGAAGCCGGCACTGCGCTCATCAGTGATTGACCAGGTCTCAAACTTTCCTGAGCTCAATATGGTCTGCACCAGCGGGATGTCACGGCTTCCCGGGCATAAAATTACCCTCTTCACGCCATGACTTATCATCAGTGCTACCAGCTGCAGCACGTTCTTCTTTACTGAATAATTTGCCATTTATGCCTCCGAGGCAGGATTGACTATGGCTGAGGTGACGGCACGCATCTTATTGCAGGCCTCTGTAAGCTCTGACTCACATACAGACTGGCGCAGATTACCGCCACCGGCATAACATGAGGCCAGAACACACTGGTTGCTTCCAGGCTCAGGGAAAGTAATTTCCATGCAGCGCAGGTTTACATAAAGCTGACTGTCGCCGCTGAGGTTGAGCGGTCCAAGCATGCCTGCGTAGTAGCGACGGTCAATGCTCTCATGCTCAACAATAAAGGAATAGGCCTCCTGCTTTGGCAGGCCGCAGACGGCTGGGGTTGGATGCAGGCGGCCAATGAGCTCACCAAGACGGCTTTCATCTCTGAAAGTAAAAGCAAAGTCAGTACGAAGATGACGTACCGGACCTGCCATGGTGGTGTAAGGGCCTTCTTCTCTGATGTCCTGAGCATAAGGGGTTATTACTTCCCTGATGTAGTCAGTGACATACTCCTGCTCCTGACGGTCTTTGGTTGACCACTCGCTCAGATCATATGGATCATTTTCATTGCAACAGTCATGGCTTTTGTTAATCATTGTTCCAGCCAGAGACATGGTCTGATAATGCTGATCACGGCCACGCAGCAGAATTTCCGGTGTGGCCCCCAGCCAGGTACCGGTTACCGGAGAGCTTACCAGTGATACCATCATGCGCCTATAGAGTGAGCAGGCATGGTCAAAGGAGGAAAAAGCAAGGAAAGGACGGTACTTTAGTACCTTGCGGGTAGAAAGTACCAGCTTGTCAAAACGGTGGGAATTTAGTGCCTCATGGAAGACCTCAAAGTCACGACGGTACAGAGTCTGCTGCTCTTCCCACAGCTGCTCATGATCCTGAGCAAAACAGCATGGAGCGGTACAGCTGCTGTTGCTGTCGCCTGTGCTCAGGGAGCTCTGACTCTGGCCTGCAGCTGCGTCTTTGGCTGTGGCAGCTGCAGCACTGCCGGCGTAACGCTCAAGCCAGGCGCTGACCTCACTTTCAGCACTCAGGCTCTGCAGATAGCTGCTGATCTGTTCACGTCCCCTGATAAGGTGATCAGGACGCAGCACCATCATTGGTGAGCTGGTGCTGATATTAAATGGAGCCATGAGAAAGCCTGACTTGTCAGCCAGCTCCTCAAAAGATCCAGGAGTAATCAGATCGCCGCCATCCTGAACCATCAGATATGGCTCATCCTCATTGGGCAGTCGATACAGAGCAAAAGACTTTCCAAGGGCAATTGCTGCCTCCAGCACCAAATCATTATCAACAACAACAGCAGAAGACACCTTATCCTCACTAAAGTCTTTTATAAACAGCAATTAATAGACATTACGGACCGCTTTAACGGGGTCTGTCACTTCAACAGCAACACAGCCAGAGGCGGCCACTTTCAGTTAATTCCGGCCTGCCACCACTGCAGACCACGGCATGTCAAAGCACCATGGTGTCCGTACACATGCATGCAGGCACGCCCGTGCACCAGCCGTTACCTGCATTCCGGCCGGCCCCTGAAAAGCTCCCGGCCTGTGCCTGAGCTGCAGCCGACCTGCGCAGCCGCAGCCGGCACGTGCCTCCAGGCAGCAGCCGAGACCTGCGCCTGAAGCAGACAGCAAAGACTCGTCATGGTATCAGGTCCTGGCTTACCACATCGTATGACTGTGACTGATGAAAGGACTGCACGGGCTGCAGGGCTTTTTTGAGCAGCCACAGGTCAGGATGCAAAGCCTGCGGTCTGCATACGCGCATCAGATGATTAACGCTTTTTGATAATGGCGTTGGTGACGCGGGCAGTTGAAATCATCTTGCCATTCTCATCAGTTATATCAATGTTCCACAGATGAGAGGTTGAACCCTTATGCAGGGATGTGCATATGATTTTGAGCTTCTGACCAAGACGGGCCATGGAGACGTGACTTGCTGTCACGTTCATACCTACAGGGTGTTCGCCAGGCTCGCATAAAGCCATGGAAGCCACACCGGCTACAGTCTCAGCCAGCGCAAGAGAGGTACCGCCGTGGAGAATATGGCCTGCAGGAGTTGGTCTGCAGTGCACATAGGCAAGAGTTACCTCAGCATGCACCTGTCCACGCTCAATAAGAGTGAATACAGGGGCCAGTGCTCTTACCAGACAGTCATGCTCACTGTCAGGACCACGGCCATGAAGGGCAGATTCCAGATCAAAATTCTCAAGGCCGGCACCAAAAACACAGCCCCAGTCGGCATCACCAGGACCAGGTCCATCTACACCCGGTGGAGTATAAGCAGGTTCACTGGAGAAGTAACCGCAAGTGCATCCGCCATCCTGGCAATATTCCTGTGACATAGAATCCTTCCTTGTATTTGCTCTGATTAAGCCTTTCTGACCGCCCCACGGTCAATTGCAGGGCCGCCAGGCCGATCCTGCTGATTATAACATGCCCATTGATTGAGCCTTATCTCCTGCAGGACTAACAACACATTCTGTGACATCAGGCATGTCCTTATACGACACATACCACTTAGCCTGCCCGGCCGCCTGACTGCCCATCAGCAGCTGCAGCCGCAGCTGCAACAGCAGCAGCAACCTCCGCTGCACATCCCCATGGAACTTGCTGCCTCAGTCTTAACTCCCTTTGACTGAGTACCACTGGACGCCCGGCCGCCCCTGCAGCTCCGGCCAAGGGCATATCCGGCTCACGGCATCTCCGCCCCACGGCATCTCCGGAGCTCATGGCTGCACTTACCTGGCTCTGCGCCAATTCTGACTATGCTGCCCATTTTACTATCGCTCCCATTATGACTATGGCGCCCATTCTTACCACAGTGCCTCTTTTAACCATTGGGGGCTGGCAGAGCAGGCTGTTCGCCCTGTCTTTATAGAAAACTGCTTTCGGAAGGTGCTGCTGGTGAACACTCACTGACAGGCGCTCTGGATGTTATCGGCTCGTTGTTCTGATCTGAACGCTGGCAGCAAGTTGCGTCCTGCTTCAGGGAACTGTGGAGGCTGGTGTTTGCATATATGACATTTAACTGAATAATAGGTCGTATTGCGGCCCAGTGCAAAATCATGCTTTGAGCGTACAGGAGCCTGACCGATGCCGTGTCAGTGCCGTTTTATGGACAAATTGTGACCAGTGCCAGATTTGCTTACATTCAGAAGGTGAGCCGAAGGCTGTGACCTTCCTGAAGTTATTCTTTGCTGGTACACTAAGTTACAACATATGACCTGAGCCCATCAGCCTGTGACCTGTGCTTTCCTGCCCCTTGTTACCAGGCCTTTGCAAGGCTCCAGTGTCTGCGCCCGCACCGTCTGCCAGGTAAAAGCAAAAAGCCATAACGTTGCATACCTTTGTCTTTATGCCGCTGCACCTGCACCCTCTGCCAAGGTCATGGTGCGCAGCCCTCGACGCTGCAGGAAGGCTGTGAATGTCTCTGCCAGTGCCGGCATATTTGCTGCCGGTGCCAGCATGTTCCTGCTGGCGTATGTGCTGCCTGTAACAGCCCTGGCCATATGTCTGTTTATCCCGGAGCAACGCTCCTTACGATCAAACTCTTTTCGCTTTCAGCTTCCATTTTCATCACATTTGCATCAAGGCCACTTAGTTGTGGTCCTGTTACCTTCTACAGGTGCAAGGCCACTTCACTGTGGTCCTGTTACCTTCTACAGGTTCAAGGCCACTTAGTTGTGGTCCCGTTACCTTCTACAGGTTCAAGGCCACTTCACTGTGGTCCTGCTACCTTCTACAGGTTCAAGGCCACTTAGTTATGGTCCCTTTACCTTCTACAGGCTCAAGGCCACTTCACTGTGGTCCCGTTACCTTCTACAGGTTCAAGGCCACTTAGTTGTGGTCCCGCTACCTTCTACAGGTTTAAGGCCACTTAGTTGTGGTCCCGTTACCTTCTACAGGCTCAAGGTCAATCATGGCTCAAAACTCTCAAGATAAAAATCGTCCGGACAAGCTTCTGAACCATCTGAAGTCCATAGGCCCTTACAAGAACTCCAGCAATCAGCAGGATGAGAAAAGAGCTGAGAACGACAACTACAGGACCCTTGATCCTATTGATATTGCTCTGCCACTCCTTGAGAAGTACCTTCAGATCCTGCGCAGCTGTCTGCAAAACAGACAGTCACGCTTTTTCTTTATCACCGGACATGCCGGTGACGGCAAGACCTACTTCCTGCGCTCAGTGTGTACCGCCCCTGAGCTCTTTGGTCTTAGCGAATCCGCCTGGCGTCTGGTGCTCAATGACAGAGTGATGTCCTTTACTGTCGACGCCGAAGGCAATGCCATTGAGAGCAGCTGTGTATACCTTTCCCCTGACAGCACTGCAGTAAATCACATCACCAGTGTCTGCCTGCCCCATCTGTCCTTAAAGCTCAATATAGTCACTGACCTTTCAGGCATTGATGTCTCCAGTGCAGAGAATCACCTGCTCATCAACATGCTCGAGCAGACCGCTCTGCTGGCCGCTCATGACTGCCCGGCTGACGAGACCGCCGCCGGCTTTGACCGGATCACCGCAAAACTCAGAGCGCAGATGCTGGCAGGTGCCAGTGGGGAGGACGGCAGCTCTTCAGGTGCCGGTGGTGTGTGCGGCAGCTGTGCCGGTGCAGATGGTGTGGGCAGCAGCTGTGCCGGTGCAGATGGTGTGGGTGGCAGCTCTGCCGGTGCCGCTGGTGCGGGTGGACGCGCTACTGGTACCGGGGATAGCGCAGCCGAAGGTGACTGGCAGTTCATGATTACCCTGGTTGCCGGTAACAAGGGACGTATTCTGCGTCTGTTTCAGACCTGCAGAGAGATGGATGACAGCTCCAGCATGTGCAGCATATTCCCTGAGCTTGCTCCTGACATGGATAACGTGGTCAGGAACATTGAGGAGCATATGCTCACTGAGCAGACCTTCAAGAGCTCCTTTATGCAGCTTCTGTCTTTCAGTGACCTTATGGACCGCGATGGCGTGCTCAAAATCATCACTGCCCTGACCGAACATCCGGCATGGGAAAACTGCAGTGCCTGCAAGGCTGTTGAGGACTGCCCGGTGCGGGCCAACCGCAAGGTGCTCATGGATAAAGATGTGCAGAGCAATCTGTGCGATGTCTTTGAGATCATTCATGACGAAGGCATGAAGCTCAACATGCGCCGCATGCAGATACTGCTTAGCAATGCCATTATCGGAAACCGCAACGAGCAGTCCGGCTCCGATCGCTGCTACACCTGCAAGACCTGCTGCAATGACGTTGAAAGCGAGCGCAGGAGCGGCAAAAAAGCCGCCCGACGCAGCTCACCTTTTGACAATCTGCTCGGCCTTAACCTCAGGCGCACCGACATTACCGGTGACTATGTAGACCTGTTCAAAATGCTGCGCCGCATCGGCCCGGGCAGCAACGCTACCCACCTTATCAACAGCTTTATCTTAAGCGGTGCCGACCGCGACTGCAGCCTGAGCGCCGATGCCACCACAGCAGACGCTGCTGGTGCGGTGCCGGGCATCAGTGATGAGCAGTCGATCCGCAGACAGGCTCTGGAGCGGCTGTATGCCCGTACTGTCAGCAATCCTGACTTTGATGTCACTGGCAGTTATGAAGTGCTAAGGCAGGCACTGCAGCAGTGCCGCAAGAATTCAATGGACGATGATGATGCTGCAAATACAGTGGACATCAACAGGGTGGTGAGCGCTCTGCGCCGTCAGCTCTTTTTCACCATGCCAATGCCTGGTGACGGAACACGGCAGGATGTCTTTGGTGAGAGCATCTGGGATCTGAGCGACATCAGATATGGCCGTCAGTACCTGGAGCTCAAACGACATCTGCGCACCAGCTTTGACCTTACTGATGACAGCATGGCCCGCATGGTAAGACAGCTGCTCAATGGCCTTAACTGTGCCTTTACCGCTCTGCCGGTGCTCGACAGCGAAAAGCATGTCTACGTCACCACCAATAACAGAATCAATCCGGCCGCCTACAGCGTGCTGCCTCATCCAGACCGTTATGTTCTGCTCTTTGACGGAACTTCCTCGCAGTTTAACGGGGTTATCAAGCTCATCAACTCCGGCCTGCTTGAGGACAGCCGTGGCCTGCCTGCTTTTGCCTGGTTCAGCGCCGGTGATGAGCCCTATGCCGGCAACAGTACCGCCGGCAGTGCAGGTGCTGCAGATGACGTAAGCGATCAATATCAGGCTCTGGCCCGTGCTCTTGAGAAAGACCAGGATCTTTTGAACACATTTACCTCGGTATTTGCAGGCCACAAGGACAAGAAACGCTTTAAGAACATCTTTGGCGGCGCTCCGGAAAAATTCCCTTTGAGCAAGCAGCTTGAGGAAATGGTTCCTTACTTGAGACGCCGCAGTGAGGACGGGGATCTGACCGACCATGAGGAAAGCTTCCTCACAAGCATTGAAGAGCTTGCAGATCAGGTTTCTCAGTACCAGGCATCCTGTGTCCCGGACAGCCGGGTCTCATACCCGCCTGCGGCCCTCATTAACGGATACAGCCCGGTTCCGGCAGCCAGCATGATTCTGACTCCTTCACTGTTCAGCTACCTGATGTCACTGGGTGCAGGCATGAGTGCAGTTTCCTTTACTCAGGAATGCAGCGATGCCATCAACATCTTCAAGGATCACCTCGACCACAGAATCAGGGAGCTGCGCTGCCTCAGGGCCGGCAAAGACGGCCGCCAGCTCAGCTCCGACAACGATCTGAGCACCCTGCGTTTCTGCGTCATCAACGAACAGGGCAAGCTTACCGCCTCCTCATAACAACCGGCTCTGCATGACCACACGCACGCAACGCTCCACTCCCACGACGCCCGCGCCCGTGACCGAGCCTCTCCAGAACCTTTGCCATGACCAGGCAGTACGGTCTGGCTGCAGTCAAAACCAGTGGGCCGGGCCACTGCCATGACCTGCTGCAAACGGTCTGGCTGCAGTCAAAACCAGTGGGCCGGGCCCCTGCCATGACCTGCTGCAAACGGTCTGGCTGCAGTCAAGACCAGTGGGCCGGGGCCCTGCCATGACCTGCTGCAAACGGTCTGGCTGCAGTCAAAACCAGTGGGCCGGGCCCCTGCCATGACCTGCTGCAAGACGTGCCATGACGGCTATTAACTGCATGACTGCGAGCAACTTTGAGCTCACGGCCTGCAACGCCGATTGCACATTGCCGCATGTTGGCTGGGCTGCCCCGGGTGTGGTGCCAATAACAGGCAAGAGATGCTTATGGCCGACTCGTATAGCCATGAGGCCAGGAGGCCGGGTACTTACTCAGATAACGGGAGTTGCACGCTGCAGCTCTGATAACAGGCAATGCCGCAGTCTGCACAGATGACAAGGGCTTGAGATAACTCAGGAAGACTTTATGACCACCTACTCCTCTCCACAAGAGCGCTTAAGCGCCTGCACCATTACCAGACTTGAGCCCTCTGACCATGATTATGCCGATCGCATTCGACGCGAGGGCGCCAACAAATTTAATCCTGAGGCCGGTGATACGGAGCTCAAGCTGATCCTGCCCTCCACTATGGATCAGGCTGAGGCTATTTTTGATGACAGCGATGCAGGCCGGGCTGCCCTTGATGCCATTGCAGCACTGATCAGAATGCAGGAAGACTGCTTTCTTGGTGAGCGCATGCCATGCTGGCCTGATGACAACCAGGGCGTCAACTATATACTGCGTGGTCAGTATCTGGGTTATGCCCTGCATGAAGATGAGCCCCCTGAGCACATGATGCTCGAACTGCTGCAGGTGCTGGCATCCCAGAATCCTGCTGCTCCTCTCAGTGATCAGTGCTGCAGCCAGTATGGCAGCACCGTCTTTAACAGAGCCCGCCGTCTGCTGCTGCGCCGCATTGTCTTTAACAATCCCTTCACCGGCACCATCTCGATCGGAAACAAAAACGATGAGGCCTGCTGGAAAGAATGGCAGACCCGCTTTAACGAGCACAACCGCTCCACGGGCAAATCCGGCGACAAATCCTCTGAGTTCGACAGCGATGCTGCCAGTACTTCTGAAGACTCTGTATGCATTGATGATGACACCCTGCTCAGACTGCGAAAAGCCTTTACCCAGGATAACGGCGCATCAGGCTTTGCCAGCTTTGCCCGTGCCGTAAGCCTGCTGCGCTGCAGCTCCATTGACCTTAACTCCGACCATGACTGGTCGACACGTTTCCTTTTCCCTTTCGGCATTAGCACCATCTTTACCGAGATCGACAAGAAAGGGATCAGAAAGTCCAATATCATGGCCGGTCAGGGACACATACTCTACACCATGCTGCAGCGCGATTACGCTCTCCAGCAGGCCTCCATGCATGGGTGTAAAAACACTGAATGCCGTACTGGCAACGGTAATGCAGAGGCTGCAGTTTGCGCGACTGACAGTTGCTGTGCAGACCAGCAGGCCTCCATGCATGGGTGTAAAAACACTGAATGCCGTACTGGCAGCGGTAATGCTGAGGCTGCAGTTTGCGCGACTGACAGTTGCTGTGAAGACCAGCAGGCCTCCATGCATGGGTGTAAAAACACTGAATGCCGTACTGGCAACGGCACTGCTGAGGCTGCAGTTTGCGCGACTGACAGTTGCTGTGAAGATGTTGGTCGACACCTTGTTAAGACTTTCTTTGAAGATCAGGATCAGATTGCGCGCTTTGCCATGCTCATCAATGCCAGTGAGTATAAAGTCATTAACGGACAGTCCTGCAGCTGTGATGAGAGCGAGGTGGTCAGAGCATTTCAGAACAGTGCAATTACCTATGAGGACTATAACGAACGCAGCAGCGCTCTGCGTGCTCTGAAAATTCCGGATGGCGGCATTGTTGACAGGACTGATACCCGCTATCTGCCTTACCGCTTCCTGCCGGTCTTTACAAGGCTAAGAGAAGATATTGAGGCCCTGCTGTCATGGGAAATCAACAAGCAGGACATGTTCATGCATTTAAGCCGCATGGTCGCCCTCAACTTTGCTGTCTATCTGCTCGAGCAGCAGCAGAAGATTTGCAATGGCCTGCATGAGTATGAACAGCAGGCTGCCCGTGAGGGCCGATCTGTCAGCCTTACTCAGAAAAAGACAGATGACATCAATCTGGTACTGTGTGCCGAAGATGCCGGTCTGCGTGGCCTTGCCCGCCTCTCTCACAACCGTCTTGATGAAAACAACAAACTGATGTCGATAAGCCGTGATGCCAGTGTGCGCTACCGTCTTAATAACTTCATTGACCTTGCCTGTCCTTTCCTGAGAAAGGATGGCGATCTGAACGACGCCCAGAAAGATCTGCTCTATGTCATTCGTCATGCCTGCTTTAACCGGGGCATCGATGACTTCAACCCGAAAGCTGATGACTTTGATCCGGGAGTGTTCAAAAGCTGCGCAGACTTCATAAAAAACACAGTTGAGGACCTGGATAAACACCGCAGCCACACCAGATACGTCCACCGATCCCTGCTCAAGAACATAGGCATGTGCTCATCAAGCCGCAATGCCAGCAACATGTACTACACCATGACCGACCGCATGCTGCGCACTCTGGTTCTGACAGTACTGGGACAGCGCAAAGCCGCACACATGAAGCTCAGCGACTTTATGAAAACCCTGTATGAGCGCTACCACATCGTCATCGGCCCTGAGCAGTCTTATGACTATCACTCAAGTCCGGATGAAAGCCTCAACATCAGACGAGATGACTTTGACGCCAACGAAAAGCATTTCAAAAACAGCCTGGCCCGTCTCAACATGCTGCTGGTCCTGAGCGACGAGTGCGAGTACATCAGACTTCCATCCTGATGCGGGCCTCAACTCCCCGTCCAGCAGTACCTTTGTGCCACTCAGAGCGCATACGGCCTGAAGCATGGGCCCTGCCCATCAGTCCGGCCATGTTTATGGCTCATACAGCCCGTGCAGGTAAGTGCGCTGACATTTGCCGGGCATCCTGGCTCAGCCGGGCATTGCAGATGCCTGCTCCGGCATGGCCAGGCTGTGCAAGGACGGTCTATGCATGGCCGGGCCGGGTCGGCATGGGTTTGATTGCCGCGATTACCACTGTCTTATTGCTCCTTTTGTTATCCCACCGGGAGATTATCTGTTATGAAACTCACTCCATTCCTGCATACCAGTACCTGTCTTATGGCAGCTGCGCAAGATGATGGCCTCCCGGCAGGCGCTGCTGCGGCAGCTGCTGCGGCAGCCGATGCGGCTGCGGTGACTGCTGCGACAGCCGATGCGACAGCGGTGAATGCTGCGGCAGCAGCCGCAGGGGGTGTGGCTGATCTGAGCGAGCCGGACTGGTCTGAAGATCAGGAAAGGCCGCTAAGTGATCTGTGCCTGCTAAGTCAGCCTATGAGTGAGGCCCTTGAGGCTGTCAGATCCTCATGGGCGCAAAGCCGCAGTGAGCAGGCTCTTGATGCCTGCGCCGGGAATCTCACCTCCGAGCTCATTGCCTTTGCCGGTATGCGCTGTGTGCTCGACTTCCTGCCGGGATCACGTGAGGAGTACTTAAGCGATCGTGGTGGCAACAGCGGCCTTGATATTGTGGTCATGGTCAATCTCAAGGAAGAGTACATAAGACTTATCTGTGACAGACTTGCAGCCATGGGCGCACAGTGCTACAGCTCCATGACTCAGGAGCAGCGTCTTACCGCCCCTGAAATCAGCAACTGGAGTGACAGTGACCGTGCCCGGTGCATCTGTCTTGCCGTCAACAGCCGCAATATCACCAGCGGATCTGATGATCTGCCATGGCTTTGTGAGCTCAGCGCCACTGATGCGCGCAATACCACTGCCGTCGGCCGCAAGCTCCTGTGTGCCGCCCTGTCCACCGAAAACACAGACACCCTTGGTCACAAGAACTGCCGCATAGACAACAAGGCTCTGATGCGCAGCATTGTCGACAATACCTTTGCCTTTGTTCAGGCAAAGGCCGCCGAACTGGAAATAGCCATAGCTGACAGCAAAAACGATGAAAACATCATCACTCAGGTGCTCAATGAGCTCGACCGCTCTGACTATGTCAGCAATCCTTACCATCTGGCCCGCTATGCCTGTGCCGTGATCAGGGGACTGCAGAGTGCCGGCAGCACGGCATCGCTCGAGCAGATCATTGGCCAGAGCCTGCAGGTGCTCTCATTCCCTGCTGACAGCAACATGTTCAGCAAGACCGGAAAGAAGAGCCAGTCATGGCATGGCTCCACCGCTGCCGCCGTGCTCAGGAACCGCAGCAGCTTTAAGGAGGGCCGTGACAGCAAGGGCGAAGATCTCGACTTTCAGGCCATGGCTGAAAACTATCTGAACAACTTCTGGCGCCGCCAGGAGGACAGAGAGCGCCTGACTTATGGAGGCCATGCCCTGATCCGCAACTGGCTTGCCGCCCTGCAGGCCCGGGACAGTGATGCTCTGACCCGGGCTTTTGAGCTGCTGTGCACTCTTGAATGGGAGGATGTGCTGGAAAATCTGCTGGGCAGCAGCGAACGCCGCCAGTCCAGCCAGAAACTGTGGGCCCAGACGGCCAGCCTTATCCGTGACAACATCACTGACGAGTCTGAGAACATTACCGCCGCCGAAGAGGCTGAGATCAAGCCTCTGGCCAATGCCGGCATCAAAAGCCTCAGCGATGAGGACAAGGAAAAGCTTGAGAATTTTTACCTTGCGCACCGCAACCACATCCAGACTGACAGCCGGATCGACAAGGACTGGCAGAAGCGCATCTACAACATCCAGAGCGCCACTGATGACAACTTCATGCTCTCACTGGCCCGTCTGCTCATGCTCAACTTCCCTTGTCAGGACGGTACCTGTATTGAGCGCATTACCCTTAAGCTCAATCTCACCAGCAATCAGATAAGAAACCTCAATGAGCATGCCGGTCACTATTTCAGCATGCGCTTTGGCCCATATCTCAGACGCCTCAAAGAGGAGCTGGGCGACATCTTTGTCATCAGCCTGCCATTTCGCCAGGCTGACAGCACCACCGGCGCGTCCGCCGGCGCTGTCAGCGCAGCCAGTGCCGAGGTCGAGACCGGCAGCCAGCAGCTGCCTGATCCGCTCACTGACTTTGGCGCTTTCATTGCGGCCAGACCGGCAAAGCGCAAAGGAAAAGGCAAATCATCAACGAAAAAGAGCTCCACGCCTGACAATGAGATCAAGTTCTTCCTCATAGTCAAGCTCAGCAACAGCACCAGAGAGGAGAAGCTCTCTTTCTCCTGGAAGATGGACAAGTCCGTGCCCGTTCATCTGAGCACCGATCTGTCATGTCTTACCAGAAGCAAAAGCAAGCGTCTGCTGCGCGGCACCTACCGTCAGCGCATCTTCGGTCAGACTGAAGATGAAATTCTCAGCATGACCCTCAAAAACAAGAGCACCATGCCCGGCAGCAGCAGCATGTTCTCAGGCGCTTATGCCGTTGATCTGAGCCGTCAGGCCCAGGATCTTTTTGAGGTGCTCAGAGGCCGGGCTGCCGATGCCGACAGCTCTCTGACTGAGAGGATTACTGCTCTCAAAGAGCAGTGGGAAGCCTTTACCAGTGAGTATATGGACTGTCTTAAGATCATGAGCAAGTGCCAGCTGCGCTATGAACATGCTTACGCTTTGTCAGTAAGCTATGCCCTGCTCCAGCACAGCATTCATGATGTCATTGCCGACTCAAGTACCTTAAGCTCCTGCATTGATCCCCTGCACAAGCTGCTCAGAGCACTGCTGCAGGTGGGCATGGCCTATCCTGAGGGCAGCGATGGTCTGAGTGCCGTGGCAACTCCTTTTACCGTAGAGAGCATGCGTGGCTTTACCGCCCGCATGGAGCGCCTGTGCGACCTCATTGTCAGCAAAGTCAGAAACAGCAGCTCGGCCTGGCAGGCCCGCCGCTGCATGGACATCCTGTCTGCAGAAATCAACTCGCCTGATGCCCCTGATCTGTGCGCCCTGCGCGACGATCAGCGCGGACAGCTGCTGGTTGCCTCCGAGTACACCTCAGGCTATACGGTCTACCGCCCGTTGCGTGCTGCTTACGCCATGAGCAGGAGCGGAGCTGCTGTCATGCCTGCAGGTTCGTCAGCGCCAGTGCCTCCATCAGTATGCACCGATGAGGTCATCAGCTTTATCGACAGTTATGTCAAAGGACGTCCTTTTACCCCTGAGCTCTTTACTGTCATGGTCAGAGACTGCCCTGACATTGAGCTGGCGGAGCTGCTTTACCAGCGCCTGAGAGACTTCAAGGGTCTCAAGGGCACACGTTTCCATCTGCTCTTTGTCAGCGACATCAGATACTCGCAGAAGATCTACAGCTGCTTTGAGATGCTGCGCAGCAGCCGTCAGCTGCAGGGCATCACCAGCTCTGACCGGGTACAGGTAAGCGTACTACCTGTGGTCAACAGCGATGATGCCACCGGCACTTACAGCTGCTTTTTCAACCGCAATGCCCTGGAGAGCGGTCTTATCAGTGCTCAGAGCACCATGTCAGGCTATGACATGAGCCGCATTGCTGACCTGGGTGTGCTCTTTTACAGCTTTGATGCCCGCGCCCGCACTGATTTCGTCAGAACCCGCCTGCCGGCCATTGCTGACAACAGCGCCGTTGCCGCCTCTTCAGTAAGCCGCAATATCTTTGATCAGTCATCAGAGGCCCGCGTTCGCCGCTGTGCCGTGAGCAATGTGCTCACAGCCGAGCGCATCCGCCTGTGCAACTCCCTTGCATTGCTCAGCGAAAACCAGGTAAGCCTGGACGAGTGCCGCCGCCTCGACCGCCACATCCGCGCCCACGCTGCCGCCGGCACAGCCGGCACAGCCGGCATGGGCGGCAATGGCGGCGTCAGCAGCGCCCGCGCCGGCGGCCCTGGCGACAACAACGAGCTCTTTGAGGTGACCCTTCCGTTCATGACCCTCAAGGATCCTGATGAGAACCTGCTCGATGAGGTGCACAGCAAGGCCGAGGTTGCAGCCTTTATCGATGAGCTGCCATGCCGCAGCATTCTCCGTCAGAAGGACAGGCATCTGGTCTACTACCGTCATCTGCGCAACCATAATGTCCACTTCCTGGTGTCCTCCACAGCTGAGCGTGCCTGGACCAGTCACTGGCTCCAGGATCTGTACGCCAGCCTGTATCCTGATGCCCGTGGCCACATGTTAAGGGCCCGTGACTTTGTGGATGTCATCAGACTCAGGGCTGCCGACATATCAGGCAGCATATTGCTGCGTGCTGAAAACCGCTGGAAAAACACCATGGAAATGGCCGGTACGGTCATGGCACGCTTCATATCCGAGCCCGTGCTCAGACAGCATGCCGCAAAATATGGCCATAACATGGCCGTGGATCCTGTTGAGGCCATGGATCATCCCGTGTTCCTCTCTCTTGATGACTACGCTCACATCTTTGCTCTCAACGGTCAGCAGCGCGCCGACATCCTGGCCCTGCAGATCTTCTGCCTGCCCGGCAGCACTGCCGCAGCTGACGCAGCCGGTGCCGGCGCGGCCGTCAGCGGCGCCGATGGTACTCAGGCCGGACCGGGCCGCCGCCGGCAGTATCTGCTGGCCGTGCAGGTCATTGAGTCCAAGTTCCTCAGTCAAAATGATCCTGAGGCCCGCAAGAAGTCCATCAGGCAGGCCAGTGAAACAGCCAACATGTTCTACTCGGCCTTTGAGAAGGGCACGGCTGACCGCATGCAGCTGCTCACCCGCCTTACCAGCATGATTGCCGACAACTGCAACGCCCGCTCCAGCGCTTTGAGTGACAGCCTCAAGCAGGTCATTCATGAAATCAACCAGGGGCATGTGCTGGTGGATGTCAGCGGCATTTCCGCAGTCTGCGAGTGCAACAGCGATGCAGGGCACAACACCTCCACGGCCAGAGTTGAGGCCGGCCATAAGGACAATGCCTTCGAGGTGCTGCAGATTGTGTTGAACCGCTCAGATGTCAAAAAGATCTTCAGCGACCTGTGTCAGTGGCACCGCGATACCGGCCACCAGACAGAGTCAGGTCGCCGCTTTGAGCTGCCGGACCTTGAGCTGCGCATGCCCGATGACAGCATCGATCGCCTGTCAGCCCTGGGCCGCCATTACACCATCAAGGACCACCCTGCCATTGACCTGAGCATCCCGCTCACCCCGGCCGCCTCAGCTGCAGCTGAAGCTGCCGTTGCCGCCGCCCGCGCATCAGCTACAGCTTCAGCCGCTGCAGATACCTCTAAGGCCGAGTCAGGTTCAGCCACGGCTGCGGCAACAACCTCAGTCACAGACAGTACTACTGCTGCAGCCAACAGCAGCGTTACTCATAACGATCAGGAGCCTGAACTCACTCCTGGCAACCACGCTGGCGCTGCTGCCGGTTCAAATACGGGCTCAGGCGCTGATGCTGATGCCTGCTCTGGCCATGATGTGCCTGGTCGTAACGACACGGTCATGGAAATCACTGATGATCTCAGTGTTGGCCAGAATGAACTCAGGGCCGGCGTGCTCAGTGAACAGGACAACGGTCATAATTCTGTCCTGAGCGCTGTCGGCATGGGCAACAGTGAGCCTGGTGCGCCGGCTCAGTTCATTGGTCTGCAGAACCATGCCTACAATCAGATCTCAGGAGCCACGCTCTCGGCCGCTTCGCTCAACGAAGACCTGACCGGCCTGCACAATGAGCAGCTTGAAAGACTGCGCAGGCTGGGCCTGAGCTCAGGTGACGGCGCTCCTTCCGGTGCAGGCGCAGGCGCTGGTGCAGGCACAAACGCCATGATTAATGACATTGACCTTGATTCGGGAGTGGGTCCTCACAGCGGCAGCAGCGACGGTGGGGGCATGTACTGCGATATCGACCTTGCAGCTCCAGGAAAGACCAGGGCTCAGGCCAATCTGGAGGCTGTGCTCAAGGCAAAGGAGAACGGGGCTGCGGTCATCCCGCCTCTGGCTCCAGGATTTGAGGAAAAGCAGCCTGCAGCTGACGACAGCGGCGGCGCGGCCGACCGTGGCCATGGTAATAACCATGACGCCGCCGCAGGCGGGGCCGGACAGAGCGCGGCTGAGCTGCTTACGGAGCCTGAGCGCCTGGCCCTGGTCAGGTTCTGGAGCGAGCATCCACTCATTGATGATTATGTGCGCCACGTGGAGCGGGATGTGACTGTTGAGCAGGACGGGCTTGAGCGTCAGGAGGGGCTTAATCATGCTGTGGCAGCCCTGGTCGAGTGCATGCACAAGGCCGGACTGCCTGCTGATGTCATGAGCAGTACCCTGACTCCTAACGGTGCCTGTGTGCGCCTTAGCGGCCATGACGATCTGAGCAGCAGGAAGATCCTCGACCTGAGTGAAAAGCTGTATACAGGTGATGCCGGCATCAAGCTCATTGCTGTACGCAGTGTGCAGCATGCCTATGAGCTCAATATCAGCTGGCCGGGCAATGAACGCCGTCCTGTGCCTTATCTGTCCCTGCTGCGAAGCCGCAGACTCAATGTGGATAACTTCAGCTGGCAGGGCCATACCTGCACTGGTTTTAACAGCTGCTATCTCATAGGTCTTAGCGACAACGACGGCGCCCCTGTTTATCTTGATCTCCGAGGCGTTTCCCCGCATACCCTGATAGGCGGTGCCACCAAGTCAGGCAAGTCCACCCTGCTCAATGCCCTCATCATGGACATGGTGCTGACCAATACCCCTGAGGAGCTGCAGCTTTATCTGGTAGACCCAAAGGGCGGAGCCGAGCTTGATGACTTTGCTGACCTGCCACATACCCAGTCAGTGCTGGTAAGCCCTGATGAATACGGCCCGGCATTCAGTCACATTATTGATGAGATGGAAAGCCGCCTTAAGCTCATGAGATCGCTGACCAAAGAGATCAAGCAGCAGCAGGGCTCATGCTCATCCATACGCGACATAGATGAATACAACGCCCGGGCCTGCGAGCATGGCCGTAACCGCATGCCGCGCATAGTGCTGGTAATTGATGAGTTTGCAGAAATCACCAGCGGCGAAATGGCAAAGGCCTTTGAGGACATGCTCACCCGCCTGTCCAACAAAGCCCGTGCCGCCGGCATCCACCTGCTGCTGTGCACCCAGCGCCCCGACAGCAAGGTTATGAACGGCCGCATCAAGAGCAATGTGGGCAACCGCATCTGCCTCAAGGTCAACGGCCAGCACGATACCGGCATCATTCTGAGCTCAAACGATTACGACGCCCGCACTCTCATGGGCTACGGCCACATGATTGCCATTGTGGACAGCCGCGACGGCGTCATTGCCCAGTCTCCGTTCATCGACCGCCGCACCGCCACAGATCTGATCGCGCTCATCACCCGCGAGTACCAGCTGCGCCAGCAGCCCACCAGGTAACAGTCAGCGCCCGCTCAGCTGTGCTGCGCAGGTACAAAGCAAGGCAGTGCTGTCATGGAGTGACGGCGCTGGACGGCAACATTCCATTTAAAAAGGCAGCTCCCTGGAGCTGCCTTTGATTTTCGGGCGTGACCGATCAAAGGACAGTTATTGTCATACTCAATCTTCCACATGCGGTCAAATCACTCGAGATAATGTGAGCTGGTCTCGTTTTGGATACTGAGCTTCTGCCATGGACGGCCTGTTTACACGCTTTTCTGCTACAATTAGACAGTCTGCCGATACGTAAAAGTATGCGGCCTGCCAGGATCTGCGCTGCAGAATCCTGCCTGCTGCTCTGCCTGTACTGCTGTTTTACAGCATAGTGTTCATCTCAACTATCGTAAGGAAGTTTTTATGGCCAACAAAGCCGCCGACAAATTCCTGAGCTACCTCAAGGACTACGGTCCTTATGTCAGCAGTAATGCACAGTATGATGAACATGTACGCAACTCAGCACGTCTCAATGGCATCAGACCTTTCTTATTTGAGATGCCCCGCCAGAACAGCTATCGCGATCAGATAGCCGCCTGCGTTCAGCAGGGCCGCTCCCAGATTTTCATCCTCAACGGTCAGGCCGGTGACGGCAAGACCCACTTCATGCGCCGCCTGTGCACCGACGCTCAGCTGTTCGGCCTTACTCCCGACACCTGGGATCTGTCCATCTCGGGCGTCTGGCGTGTGCTTCCTGTTGATGCCCAGGGTAATGCCCTGACCACTCCGTGCGTCACCTCCGATAACTTCGAGCTCACCGACAGCTCAGTCTGTGCCGCCGTCAAGCGCAGCAGCGATGACCGTACCTTCCGCGCCTGCACCATCATCATCCCGGCCGGCCAGAACCGCCCGCGCCCGGTCAGACTGGTAACAGTAAGCGATCTGTCTACTGTTGAGTCAAAAGAGGACATGGCCCTGATTGTCTCGACCCTGGAGACCTGCGCCCGTGAGTATGGCGCTGCAGACGCTGCAGGCGCCGGCGCGTCAGCTGACAGGGCAGCCGGTGCTGACGGCGCCGGGGACTATGTCACCATTGGACTGATTGCCGGCAACAATGGTCGTATTCTCAAGCTTTTCCAGGACTGTGAAAGTTATATCCGCAGCCGCGATGCCGGGCTGCGCCAGTCACTGAGCACTCTGGCTGCAGACATGGAAAAGCACATGCTGACCCGACGTGTCTTTTCCTGTGACTTCCTTACCCTGCTGACCATGACTGACTGCCTTGATCGTCAGGCCGTCAGAAATATTTTCCTGAGCGTGCTTGATCATGAGGGCTGGGAAAAGTGCGAAGGCTGTGAGGCCTGCAGCAAGTGTGCTGTTTACTCCAACCGCCGTGTCCTGCGTACGGATCGCATTATCAACAAGTTCTGCGACGTTTTTGAGCTGGCCCGTGACAATGGCATCAACTTCACCGTACGCAACATCCTGATGATTGTTGCCAACGGCGTGGTGGGCAACAGCGACTCCAAGCGCTACTACAGCTGCACCAAGGCCCTCAATGACGCTCTGGGCAGGAACAAAAAGGAACTGAGCGATCGCCGCACCTCTCCTTTTGACAATCTGCTGGGCCGCAACATGACCAAAACCAGACGTCAGGAGGCCGAAGATGAACTTGCCATTTATGACAACTCGGCCACAGAGCTGCCGGTCTTCAAACTGCTCGAGCTCTTTGCTGTAGGCAAGACCGGGTGCCGCACCGCCGACAGCTTCATCCTCAAGGGCAATCTCCCAGGCAGTCCGGCAGCGGCCGCTCACAGGGCTCTGATAACCTCATGTGATGAAGTGGGCATGCTCAAAAAGCTCAATGACTGCATTGATGAGATTCGCGACCACATCAACAGCGATGGCAGCAGCGCAGCTACCCTCACTCAGCAGAGGACCATGCACGGCTGCATGCAGGCCCTGCGCCGCCAGCTGTTCTTTGTCATGCCTGAAGCCCCGAACGCCCTGTTCAATGAATGGGACATGACTGCAATCAGTTATGGCTCTGCTTACCTTAAGACCAAGCAGCTTCTGAGAACCACCTTCAATCTTGATGACGAGTCCATTGCTCCTTCTGTGGGGCAGCTTATCAACGGACTTAACCGCGCCTTTACCTCACTGCCGGTAATCAACAGTGACAAGAAGGTCTTCATCACCTCCAACAACAGAATCAATCCGGCCGCCTACAGCGTTCTTCCTGATTTCAACCGCTATCAGATTGCCTTTGATGGCAGCCCTGAAAACTTCAGCAATGTCATCAAGCTGGTTCACTCCGGCCTGGTCAAGGACAGCCGTGCCATTCCGGCTCTGGTCTACTACCGCTCCAGCGCCACCGCCCGGCAAAATACAGATGCTTCTGATCCACGTAATGAAGCCATACTCAAGGCATTTAACGCCAGCAGCCGCCTGCAGCAGCATCTTAAGAACGAACTTGATAATACCCCTGGTTACTACGACGGCAGGCTCAATGGCGACCGCCACCAGGCACCTCTTATCATGCAGATTGATGCATGGATGAGCAAAATGAAAGATCTGAAAAACTTGGAGATGCTCTCTGGTGATGCATTGCTCGATTATGAGGAGCTCAGTGAACTGATGCGCAAGGCCGGTCAGAACTCCTCGAGTGTCATTGCCAGCGATCTCATCTCATATCCTGAGAATGTCACTTCATCAGGCCGTGAGCCCGATGCCGCTGCCTGGCTCATTCTGACTCCAAGGCTGTTCAACTACCTCATGGCTCTGGGGTCAGGACAGAGTGCTGTTTCCTTTACCCCGGAATGTGCAGATGAGGTCAGCCTGTTCAAGGACCGTATCGACTATCTGATTACCACTGCATCCCAGGCCGCCAGTGACCAGAGTGCTTCCTCAGACAGAAAGCTGCGCCTTGGCAATCTGAGGTTCTGCAGTCTCGATACTCAGGGACGTATCACCAACTGACCTTAAGGCTTATCACGGCGAAAATACCAGTCACTGTCAACTCAGTCCAGGCATACGTCCCACAGCATTGCTTGACGAAGAGTCGACAGCTGCCGGTACTTCCATGACCAGTTCTGACCTGCAGTCAGTCAAGCCTCCATCAGACAAAATATTTCAGCTCAGGCATGGCAGCAAGCTCTTCCCTGCCTGATTGTGCAGTCCCGCCCTTCTCACAGTGACGGACGGGGGCAGCTTAACCGGCAAGAAAGAATTTCAACAATGAACATCCTCAGCAGATTATTTGGTGACAGCGGCAAAGACAAAAAGTCCGAGCAGAATAAAGCTGGTACAGGTGTGCCTGCAACTGACAGCCGCAAGGATTCATCTTTACTGCAGCCTCAGGTGAATCTCAACAATGAAGCTGTACGCAGTGCTGTGGAGAAAATGCGCAGCTTTGAGGAGCACCGTGGCCTTAACACTCTGCCTCAGGCATCTTCACGCCCGGCGGACAGCGCCCCCCATACAGACGGACATTTACAGCTCCAGCAGCAGGCTCTTAACAGGGCTGAACAGGGACTGAGGAAGATGGACGGATCCACTGGCGAGCGCCAGGACACCATGGCCGTGTCCCGTGCCCGGGAGCGCCTCAACCAGATGCAGCAGTCCTCCCAGGCCCGCACCACCGCCACAGCCCCGGCTGCAGCCGACCCGGCAGCCGCAGCAAGCCAGACCGCGCCGTCTGCCCCTGCTGCCGGCGCATCACAGGCACCAGCGGCCGCTGCTGCCCGCCCAGCTATTTCAGGTACAGTATCAGAATCTGCAGGCACTGTTGTAACCGCCCGTCCTGCCACTGCAACTTCATCAGCAGCTGCAGGTACAGCCACACAATCAAATGCAGGCGCTGCTGCAGCCGCCCGGACAGCCAGCACGACTGCACCGGCGGGCCCAGCTGCTGCAGGCACATCATCCGATGCAGCCCGTCCTGCCACTGCAACTTCATCAGCAGCTGCAGGTACAGCCACACAATCAAATGCAGGTGCTGTTGCAGCCTCCCGCCCAGCCAGCACGACTGCACCGGCGGGCCCAGCTGCTGCAGGCACATCAGCCGCTGCAGCCCGTCCTGCCACTGCAACTTCATCAGCAGCTGCAGGTACAGCCACACAATCAAATGCAGGTGCTGTTGCAGCCTCCCGTCCAGCCAGCACGACTGCACCGGCGGGCCCAGCTGCTGCAGGCACATCAGCCGCTGCAGCCCGTCCTGCCACTGCAACTTCATCAGCGGCTGCAGGCACAACCTCACAGTCAACTACAGCTACAGCTGCATGCGCTGCCTCCGCTGCACAGTCAAATACAGGCACAGCTGCACAGCCTGCAGCCGCAGCCAAAACCTCAAACAAGCTGCATTTGCGTCATAATCATGATGGTTCACGTACAGCCTCAATGGCATCTTTAATAGCTGCCAAAAAGGCCGCAGACACTCAACAAGTGAGCAGCAATGCTGCTAAGGCTGCCGCCGCTTCAACTTCATCAGCTGCAACAAGCGCAGCTGAATCTAATGATGATGCTGCAAAGCCATCAGCCCGTCATCAAGTCAGCAGCAAGCCTTCTGAATCAGCAGCCGCTTCAACTGCATCGTCTGCATCAGCTCAATCAACAGCATCGGCTGCAGCAAGCGCTGCCGGTTCTAATGATGCTGCCTCAAAGCAATCAGCCAGTCATCAAGTCAGCAGCAAGCCTGCTCAACCTGCA
Organism: Anaerobiospirillum sp. NML120511; assembly: GCF_023050955.1. Classification (NCBI taxonomy): domain Bacteria; kingdom Pseudomonadati; phylum Pseudomonadota; class Gammaproteobacteria; order Aeromonadales; family Succinivibrionaceae; genus Anaerobiospirillum; species Anaerobiospirillum sp. NML120511. The sequence goes on along the minus strand of NZ_JALKIK010000042.1, from coordinate 10,973 downwards.
GCTCAGTCAGACAGGTCATCACAGGCAGTGGCCAGTAATGCATCAGCAGCCTCCGGCTCTGCTGTTGCCGGGGCTTCGGCTTCCGCCGCTGCTGCAGTGCCTGGCAGGGCTGCTGCGAGATCTGCTCAGTCAGGTGCTTCAGTGCGTCCTGGCAGAGAGCAGGATAAAGACTCTGACGGCCATGGTGATAATGATGGGAGCCTGAAGGGGCTGAAGCCTGGTGACTTCAGGCCGGTTTATGTTAAGGAAGATGACGATCTTGAGGCCATGCGCAGGCAGCTCTCTGACGGCCAGCTGATTGTCCCGGCTGATCTTACTCAGGCCCACATGCTCTTTGGACATGATGCTCAGTCCATCAAAAATGCCCTCAAGCCTTATATGCGCTATATCGACCTGTGTGAAGACAGGTTCCTTGGTGAGCGCTACAGCGGTTCTCCTTGCAGATCAGGCAATCTTTTTGTGCTCGAAGACCGCTATATGAGCCACGGCTTTCATTTCTCTGAAATGCCTGAGCACACCTTGATTGAGTTTTTCCAGGTACTGGCATCTCGTAATCCAGCCGATCCTTTAAGTCGATGTGGCGAAGATGAGTTCGGGCGTGTCTGGGCAGTCAAACTCAAGCGCCTGATGCTGCGCCGCATACTCTTTAACAACCCTGTTCTTAATACCGTCAATGCCGCAGGAGATCTGTCTCAAGGGCAGGAATGGGAGGTATGGCGAGAGGGATTCAACCGTCACAACAATACCGCTTACGATAATAAAGCAGCTTTGTTTGAGATTACCGATGAGATGCTGGAGCAGCTCAAGAAAGAGTTTGGCAGCTTTACCAACTTCCAGAAGGCTGTCGATCTGCTGCGCTACAGCTCCACTGACTATGAAACCAATCGTCAGTGGTGTACCCGCTTTGTCTTTACCTACGGTCTGAACACCATCTTCAATGAGATTGTGACCGATGGTTCCTTAAAGAACAACATCATGGGCGGTCAGGGACATCTTGTCTATGCCATGCTCCAGCGCGGCTGTTCACTTATTACTGCCCAGGATCCGGACAGCAAACTTGCAGATACCGGAAGAGTGCTGTTTGAGCGCTTCTTCAACGAAGATCCTGTAGATGAGCTGGCCGCCCGTATCAACCGCTGTGCTGTGGTCAATACCGAAGAGCGCAAGGGCTCGGCCGATGAGAACATATTCCTTTTCAATCTTCAGAAATTCGCAGCTGAATGTCAGGATGGCAACGCAGCCGTAGCCCGTGCCCGTGCTGAGGCCATAAACGAGAACTACTGCGGTGAAAGCGTATTCTGCCGCCCTGTTTCCTACCTGCCTTACAAGGATCTCAAGCTCTTTGGCAACCTGCTTGAAGACGTGAACTCCCTGCTTTCACTGCAGCTGAGCAAGCAGGATCTCTTCCTTGCCTTAAGCCAGATCTGCACCCTCTATCTGCTGGTCTTCCTTACTGAGCAGCAGCAGAAAATGTGTAACTGTCTGCGCGACTATGAAGACACGCTTAAGAGTGAGTCCGGACGTGGAGCCAGCACTCAGCGTCAGGTAATGGATATCAATATGGTGATCTGTCCTGAGGATGCAGATCTTCCGGCCATCAAGCGCCTGTCCATGGATCGCGTCCGTGAGAACAACAATCTGTTAAGTCAGAGCCAGGAAGCTTATGTGCGTCATCGTATGAACAGGGCAGTTGACCTGGCTGCGCCATTCCTGCGCCGCAAGAGTGCTCTTAAGAGTGATGAGCAGAAGTTTCTCAAGCATCTGCTGCTGGCCGTGTTCGACTTTGACTACAAAGCTGTTGACGATGAGGACAATGAAAAAGCCCGTAAGGACAAGCAGAACGCTCTGCGTAAGATTGACCGCTCGCTGGACAATTGCGACAAACTAATTGATACCATGTGCGATGTAGTCATAAATCGCGATGTGCATATGCATGGCATACACCTTCGCATGTTGCAGGCAATCGGCCTTGGCATAGGCAAAAGCAATCCTGGTTTAACTCAATACAGCATGAGTGACAGCCTGACCAAAACTCTGGTCATGACCGTGCTTGGAGATCGTGAGTACATGAAGCTCAGTGACTTCATGAACATCCTTTACGAGCGCTGGCATATTGTTATTGGTCCACGTGAGGCCTATCAGTATCACGACAGCAACCGTATGGAAAACAACATCAACAAAAAGGACTTCGAGCTCAACGAGGCACTGTTTAAAAAGACCCTGCACCGTCTGAACATGCTCATCCGCCTGAGCGACCTGTGCGATTACATCAAGAAGCCATGGTAATGGCTGATACATGGTATAGACCAGCACGTCAGGTATGGTTTGACCATGGCCATTGCTGGAGCATTGGCTCATGATGAGTCATATACTCATGATACTGAATCAGTCTGATTGTATGCTGATGAGGTCCTTGGAGCCTGCACTCTATGAATTCCAGGAAGCAACATACCGTAAGCATTTGTAAAAGCTGATTACTTTCCCTGTCTGCCCTATCAACTCTTTTTCAGGTTACCCCCATGAAAGCAAGCTCAATGTTATGCACTGCCCCAAAGTTTCGTTCCGCTCATGAAAGGGAAGCTGCAGCAGCTGTTACCGCTCAGGATGATCTGACTGTGCTCACTCATGAAGAAAAGACCGCGCTCGAAAATCTGCGCAAGTCGGTACTTGCTGAGCATAACGAGCATAAGGCCATGGCCGACAGGCTGATTGCCATAGCCGGTGCCGCAAAGGTGACTGAGCTGCTGCCGACTACATACAGGCAGTATATGAGTGCCAGCAACAATGGCGAGCAGGGCCTTGGAATCATAGTTCTTGATAACCTGGACAGCCATACCATCAGGCTGATCTGCGACCGTATCCTGGAGCTGCAGCTATCAGGTGCAGTACCTGCTTTTGCTTCAGGTCAGGGCGGTGATGATGAAGATGAGAGCGTACAGGAAGCGGACAGCTCTGAGAGCAGCTGGAATCCGGCCTCGATCATTGATATGAGGATTAACCGCTCGCTCATGAAAAACGAGTCGGACAATCTGGTCTACCTGAGCAACACTACAGCTGCAGATGCCCGTAATTCCTTTGTTCCGGGCAAAATCATTCTCTGTGCTGCCACCATTGAGGAAACCCGCGACACCATAGGCAATGCCGTCAAAATCGACAGCAACAGTCTTATCGAGGGCATTGTGGATCATGTCACCGACTTCATGACTGTCTGCTCAGCCCAGTACGGTCTTCCGGTATACAGCTGTCAGAAAGGCCCGGATCCTCTCAAGACAGTGCTGAGCCTGCTGTGCAAGTCATCTGACATCAGCGTCAATCCATACACTCTTGCCATATGGGCCTGCGCTGTGTGGAGGAACATGGAGGGCGGCAAGGAGATCATCGACCTGCGCCGTGCCATGGGCCGCAGCCTCAATGTCTTTTCACTGCCATCAGACAGCTGTCTGTTTACTGTCTCCAACCTCGACAAGTGCACAAAGACCAGTTATAGCCGCCGCCTCAACGAAATGCTCAAGTCAAGAAGCTCGCTGAGAACCGGCAATATCACCATCAGTCGCAAAACTCAGCAGCTGAAGTTCAAAACGGTAGCTGAAAACTATCTCAATAACTTCGTCAATGATGATGAAGGCAATGCATCTCTGAGCTCCACAGAGCATGCCATTATCAGAAACTATCTGAGCGCCCTGAGCCACTTCGAGCAGGAAAGCTACAGCAATGCTTTTGCCCTGCTGTGCCGTATTGACTGGGACACCTGTCTTGAAGCTCTGTTCCAGCCGAAGAACAAAAAGGCCGACAAGAAGACTCTCTGGGAGCAGACAGTTGATCACTTCAACGCTCACAGAATCAGTGAAGACGAAAACATAACTGATGAGGAGCGCGAAGAGGTAGCAGGCCTTGCTGACCAGACAGCCAAAAGTCTGAGCAAAGAGGATCAGGCTGTCCTATATCAGTTCTACCGCAGCCACCGCCGCATCATTGAGAAGAAATCGACGCTGGAAAACAAATGGCGCAAGCTGATTTTCGGCACAGGCACCTACAGTGACAGCAATTTCATGCTCTCTCTGACCAGCTGCATTCTCAATCTGCAGCTCACCCAGGATCAGAGCATTGAACGCATTGAGCTGACGCTTGATGTCTCCAATGACGATATGATGGCTTTTAACTATGAGGCTGCATCATATTTCAGCATGCGCTTCGGTCCTTACCTTGCCCGCCTGCAGCGTGTGCTGCCGGGCCGTTTCTTCGTGACCGGACCGGGCATTACCCTGCCTGAGCCACAGCTGGCTTCAGGTGCCGGCTCCTCAGCCCCTTCCGACCAGGACAGTCCTGTAAGTCCTGTTATCAACTATGAGGCCTTCCTGCGGGCACATGAAGCATCTGATGATGAGGCTGACTCACGCTCACAGAGCACTGCCGCCAAAGCACTGCAGCTGAAATTCCAGGTCAACATTACCCTCAGCGGTACCGCCTCCAAAGAAAGGTACCAGATTACATGGTCCGCAGATAAGGACAACCCGCTGCGCTTTACCCATGATCTCGACGCTATTCTCAACTATGGCCGCCTGCTGGCCGGATCCTATGAGCAGCGCCTGTACGGTCTGTCGAGCACCGAAAAGCTGGTCATGACCTTAAAGTCCGGCAGTGCCTTTGCCGGCTATCAGGACGGTCTTGCCCTGTTCAGACCTGATGACAGTCACAACCTCAGTGAAGAGGCCAACCGCATCTTCAACAGACTCAAGACTGAGCATGCCTCCTCATACCCTGGTATCAATGACCAAGTTGAGAAGCTGCGTGAAGAGTGGGACAACTTTACTGATCGCTACTTTGAATGCCTGCAGTCGCTGCGCGACAGCGCTCTGCTTTATGATCAGGCACTGGAACTGTCACGCTGCTACGCCCTGCTCCAGGGGCATATTATGGCCCTGGGCTATGACAAAAATGCCGATAACAATCTGCGCTCTGCCATGCGTGCTCTGAGCTCTGTACTGCTGCAGACCGGCATGGCATGGCCGGTCAACCACACCGGTACGGCCATAGCATCGCCATTCAGCGTGGAGAGCATGCGTGGCTTTACTGCCCGCATGGAGCGCCTGACCTCGCTTATAGTCAGAAGAGTGTTAAATCAGACTGATGTATGTGAGCCTGACATGTTTATGGATACGCTCAGTGCCGATATCAACTATGTCGACGCCCCTGAGCTGTGCCTTGCTGATCCGGCTGAAAGCACAGGCAGCCGCTACCCGCTGATTGCCTGTGAAAACTACATGGGCTATACGCTCTACAATGAGCTGTCCAGATCCGGACATGATTTCAGCCCGCTCATCAGTGCTGAACACAGCATCACCGAGATTATCAGCTTCATCAGCACCTACATAAGCTCCCAGCCTTATCCTCCTGAAAGCTTTACCATCATGGTAAATGAGTGCCGCTTCCCGGATCTGGCTACCGAGTTGTACCGCAAGCTGCTGGCTGCCAAAGGTCTGAGCAAAATGAGCTTCAGGATCCTCTTTGTCAACCGCGACATGCAGCTCTCCCAGGAGCTGTACCGTACCTTTGAGCGCCTGCGTACCACTCCTGAGTTTGTCCGCCTTGACCTTGAGCACCGCATCAATATCAGCGTTCTTGCCTATATCAGGGATCAGAATGCCACCGGCACCCTGGTCAACTATCTGAATTCTCATACCCTCAGCCAGGATGTGATGACTCAGATCTACAAAGACATGGCCAATGCCTCAGGCGGCAGTGCCTCTGCAGGCAATAGTACCTTTGTCGGCTCCAGTGACGGCCATGGGGCATCAGCCGATGGCAATTCCTGTGCAGACTACTGCGCTGAAACTGCGGCTGACTTTACCCGTATTGCTGATGTGGCCCTGCTTTTCCACGTCTTTGACGGCCATTCTTCTGTCAAGATGCAGAGCTCACGACTGCCGGTGCTGACCGACGAGATCAATGCCCAGCCATCTCTTATCAACCGCAACAGCTCCTCAGACAGCTCAGGTACCACTGCCAGCCGCTATATCATCAATCAGATGCAGACAGCCGAACGCATAGTATGGTTCAACTCCATACTCTTTGCTGAAGACCAGCAGTCTGATGCCGACAGGAGCGCCCAGACCTGTCAGAAGCTGATGGCCTACATTGACAGCCGCAGCCATGACAATGCCACCTTTGAATCGGACCTGCCTTTCCGCTATCTGTCAGATGTCAGCGAGAAAGGCCACAATCATCAGAGTCTGGATGACTTCATCAACAGCGTTCACGAGCGCAGCGAAGTCGTGGCCTTCATGGATGAGCTGCAGTGCCGCAGCATTGTTGAAAAAGACCACCGCCGCCTCGTTTACTACAGCCGCCTCAAGCACAGCGACATCAACTTCATGGTGTCATCTGCCGCTCCGCGCAGCCATACCGACCGCTGGCTCACAGGTATCTACGACAATCTGTGCAGCGACCGCAAGGACGACTGTAAGACCTTTATCGATGCTGCCCGCCGTGATGCTTCAGCAATATCAGGCAGCATTGTGCTGCGCGCTGAAAGCCGCCGTCATAACACCATGGAGCTGACAGGCAATGTCATGTCCCGTTTCCTGGGCGCACAGATCTTTGCCCGCTTCCAGCATGAGTACGGTCTGCAGACCGTAAATTCCATGCCGCGCCCGGTCTTCCTGTCTCTTGATGACTACATGTCAGTGCTCACCGTAAGAAAGGGCATGCTTGCCGACATTCTGGGCATGCAGATCTTCGAGTACCCTCAGGCCGATGCCCAGTCAGACGGCAATGCAGACATCGCCCCTGACAACGACCCTGACATCGCCCTGGCCACATCTGAGCAGGCCACCGACGGTATGCCACGCAACCGCTATGTGCTGGCCATTCAGATCCTGGAGTCCAAGTTCCTGCAGCAGTTCTCCCGCACTGATGCCAACAAGTCAGCCCGTCAGGCCCGCGTTTCCACTGAGATGTTAAGCGAGCCGTTTAATGGCAATCATGCTGACCGCCATCAGTGGCTGGCCCGTCTTACCGGCATGATTACCGACAACTGCAGAGTAGCCACCAAGGCCGACTCGGCCGAGCTTGCTGAGATCATCAACATCATCAACGAAGGCCATGTCGACATTCACGTCAGCGGTCTGTCCCTGGTATTTGCCTGCAACAGCGACAGCAAGGGCTCTGATACCAATGACATTGCTTCTGCTGCTGCCATACCTGACTTCAGCGACAAGTCAGGCGACGGCCGCCGCATCATTCAGCTGTGCCTGCACCGCAATGCCATCAAAAAGATGTTTGATGCCTACATTGACCAGCAGCGCAGCACTCATGGCTCAGGCAACCAGGGCAGCGATGGCGCTACAGACTGCCGCGTACTCGACAACCTGCTTGCCCGTGCCGAGATGTCAGATCTCAACCAGTATCTGACCCGCAACGGCCCCCAGATCATCAGCCTCAACCCTCAGGGCACCCTGGACCTGACCACCAGCCCATGGCCTCAGCAGCCGCAACATCCTCAGCCGCTGTCCCGGCAGCCCCAGCAGCCTGTCGCCACTGAACCTGAGGTAAAGCCTGAGGTTCAGCAACAGACACAGCCCCAGCCCCAGCAGCCTGCTGCACCCGAGGTAAAGACTGAGACTCCAAAGCAGCCCCAGCCACCGGTCACCCCAGCACCTGAAGCAAAGCCAGAGGTTCAGCAACAGACACAGCCGCAGCAGCCTGCCGCTCCTGCACCTGAGGTAAAGCCTGAGGATACACAGCAGCCAAGAACTCCGGGAGCACCTGTATATGAGGCTACGCAGCAGGAGTTTCCTCCAGTCACACACGGGCCTGGTACAAATCCTGAGGCTGCTAAACAGCCGCAGGGCCAGGCTGCGGCCAGTCAGGATGATGAGACTGTGGTTTATGCTGAGCCACGTTCCCTGCCCATGATCACTGTACCAAGGCGCTCTTATGGCAGCTGGAGACCGGTGGCGGACAATCTGTCACACTCTTCAGACTCTGCATATGACAACGAGGATGACATCCGCAATAACATCGATATCATCAACCAGGCCATATCAGGCTATAAGGTCAAAGCTCATGTGGTTAATCATGAAACAGGCCCGGTCATTACCCGATACGATCTGGAGCTGAGCAGTGATACCAAGAGCAAGAGAATCACCGAACTTGCCAACGATATTGCCCGTCAGCTTACTGTTGCCTCAATACGTGTTGTGCCTGTAGTTGAAGGCACTCCTCACGTTGGCCTTGAGGTTCCCAACAAAAAGCGTATCAGCCTGCACCTTGGCGATCTGGTACACAGCAATGAGTTCCAGAACTGCCGCATGGAGCTGCCTGTATGCTTCGGTGTATCAGTAACCGGCTCGCCGATAATGGTTGACCTGGCAGATGCGCCACACCTGATACTGGCAGGCACTACCGGCTCAGGCAAGTCTGCAGGTCTTAACAACATGCTGCTCTCCCTGCTGCTCAAGCGCTCACCGGCACAACTGCGCATGCTGTTAATTGATCCTAAACAGCTGGAGCTGTCCTTATACAGGGACCTGCCTCATCTGCTGGTTCCGGTAATTACTGATGACATAGAGAAGAACACCATCAAGGCCCTTAGCTGGTGTGTCGATGAAATGGAGCGCCGCTTCAAGCTGATGTCATTGGTGGGTGTCAGGAAGATCAGTGAGTTCAATGAACTGGTGGAACGCAGACGTAATGAGGGCAATCCTGTTAAGGATCCGCTCTGGACAGCCTCGCAGTCTCCAGAGCCTCAGCTGCTCGAGCCGCTGCCTAATATCCTTATAGTCATTGAGGAGTTTGCCGACCTTATGGCTCAGAGCAGCAAGAAAAAGAAGGATGAGGTCAGTGTTGAGAGCCTGCTTGGCCGTCTTGGTCAAAAGTCACGTGCTGCCGGTTTCAACATGATTCTGGCTACTCAGACTCCTCGTGTTGAAGTCATTAACGGCACTATCAGAAGCAATTTCCCATCACGTATTGCTTTCACCGTTCAAAGTGGCATGGACTCCAAAGTCATCCTCAATGAGACCGGAGCCGAAAATCTTCTGGGCAAGGGCGACATGCTCTACAAGATGTCCGGCAGTGCCGTGGCCTTACGCGCCCACGGCAGCTTTGTCTCAAACGAAGATGTCCATTACGTAGTTAATGCATGGAAGGAGCGCTGCGGCACAGCCGAGTATGTTGACGGCCTGCTCGATAAGAACTATGCAAAGCCTGAGATCCCTCTCAGTTCCGGCATGGACCAGGACTATGCCCGGGCCCATGCGATGGTCAAAAACTGGCAGAAGGAGAACCTCTATTCTCCGCAGGTATCTGATCTCCAGCAGTCTCTGGGTATTGACTTCTCAAAGGCCAATCGAATCTATAACAGGCTGAAGGAAAACGGCGTCCTGCGCACTTAAAAGGAAAGGCAGCCCCGAGGGGCTGCCTTTCCTTTATGTGCGGTTGTCTGGTGCAGTCAGGCCGGCAGCCAGACTCAGCGCAGCTCTGAGCAGCGCATCCGCGCTGATCTGCGACAAGCTGGCTGCACCTGACGTCAGCAGCCAGGCACACTGACCATACGGTATTGACCGCTGGCGGGACTGAGCCCTGTAGGAACTGAGTATACTGAGGGCCAGCTCATCGAGATTGTCTGTACCTCTGATGTACCTGGCTCCCGCCTCACGAACCAGCATATGGTTACCTGCTATTACTTCGGCTTTGTCAGTGCTCTCATCTGAGTACTTGACGACAAAAAGCGGCTTGCCTGAGTTCACACAGCTCCTTGCCGCATGCATGTTACCGCCTGTTACTCCGGTCTGAATGACCACATTGGCCAGAGCAAGAGCGCCTGAAGGCGAGCGCAGGCCCCCAGAGTGTATCTGGTGACCGGCGCACCCAAATCATACTCAGAGAGCAGCAGTCCACCATTTAGCACTATCTCCTGAGCAAGCCTGCGGTTTTGAGGCGGAAATACAGTATCGCGCCCATGGCCCACAAATGTGGCCGTACGCCCGCCTGCTTTAAGAGCGCCTCTGTGGGTACTGGTGTCACAGCCCATGGACATACCGGAAATAATGCAAAAGCATATGCGCGCAAACTCAGCAGCCAGATAATGGCAGGCCCTTTGAACTGTCAGGCTGCAGCTTCTGCTGCCAATGAGCGCTATACCCGGCAGCTTCATAGCACTGAGCTCGCCCCGGAAGAAAAGCAGCACCGGTGCATAATCCCGGACTCCATATTATGTGCTGACCTGCCTGAGCAGTTCGGGAAATGCCGGCTCATAGCATGAAAGGATGTCTGCTCATAGCATGATAAGATGCCAGCCCCACTGGCCTGCGCCCTCTGGACATCAGCATCAGCCGCCACGAGCGCCTTGTCCGTGTCTGCTGCTGTTACTGCTCGCTTTCAAGGGCTATAAGGACTGCTCACCCTGATTGAACATGCGGAGAGTAGCGGCCGTCCGTTGAAAATGCAGGCCCCAGAAACGCAAAAACCACCTTGCGGTGGTCTGTTCATGGGCCGGAGTGGACGTTCAGGTCCTGCTACTGGCCGTTAGCCTGCATGATGGGCTGGGCCGTGCAGGCGGAGCCTGCGCGGGCCGGCTGCGGCGGCGCAGACGCTGCAGCCGGGGCTGACGGCGTTCTGCTTTTGCAGGGGCCAGAAACGAAAAAACCACCTTGCGGTGGTCAGTTTAAAAGTGGTGCTGATACCGAGAATCGAACTCGGGACCTCACCCTTACCAAGGGTGCGCTCTACCAACTGAGCCATATCAGCACATCGAAGATAAATGGCGGAACGGACGGGAATCGAACCCGCGACCTCCTGCGTGACAGGCAGGCATTCTAACCGGCTGAACTACCGCTCCGCATTTAAAATTAAGTCTGGCGATGACCTACTCTCACACAATCGTACGTTGCACTACCATCGGCGTTACTGCATTTCACTTCTGTGTTCGGAATGGGGACAGGTGGGACTACAGCACTATGGTCGCCAGACAA